>NZ_JBWJZD010000077.1:0-16024 GCF_056429065.1 Bradyrhizobium sp. USDA3010 | reverse complement strand
TGTCGCAGGTCAGCTACGTGTTCGGCCCCGGCGGTTCGACGCCCGATACGCTCTGGGTGAAGGCCAATGACGGCAGCATGTGGAGCGCCTGGAAGAGCTTCACGGCAACACCGGGCCCCGACACGGCTCCGGTGGTGACGGCGCCGAACGTCAGTGGCATTCACGACCATTCGGTGGCGGCCTCGACCCTGTTCTCGACCACCGATGCCGAGCACGACACGATCACCCAGTACGCGTTCTGGGACACCGGCGGCAACGGACACTTTGTGGTCAATGGTGTCGCCCAGGCCGCCAATGCCGAGATCGATGTCTCGGCGGCGAACCTGTCGCAGGTCAGCTACGTGTTCGGCCCCGGCGGTTCGACGCCCGATACGCTCTGGGTGAAGGCCAATGACGGCAGCATGTGGAGCGCCTGGCAGAGCTTCACGGCCACCGCCACCAACCAGGCGCCGACGGTCTCGGTCGCTAACGTCGTGACGGTCTCGGGGCAGACCTTTGCTGCTGCGAACCTCGTCACGGCGACGGACGCCGACGGCGATGCCATCACGAAATATGCGTTGTGGGATTCCAACACCAACGGGCATTGGAGCGTTAACGGAGCTACGCAGGCCGCGAATACGGAGATCGACATCACGGCGGCGCAACTTTCCCAGACCACCTATCAGGCCGGCTCGGGCACCGATCAACTCTGGATCCGGGCCAATGACGGCATCGCGTGGGGGGCCTGGCAGCCCTTCAACGCGACTGGCGAGAGCTCCGGCAGTGCCAACATCGCAGCGGGCGCCACCCTGGACTTGCCGGGGGCGTCGAGCGCCACTGTCGCATTCCAGGGTACGACGGGGACGCTGAAGCTCGACAATTCCGCGAGCTTTAGCGGAACCGTCGCCGGAATGACCGGTTCGGACGCGATCGATTTCGCCAACATCAATTTCGCGAACGTTCACACGCCGACCTTCAGCGGAGACTCATCGCACGGAACGCTCACGGTGACGGACGGCACCGTCACGGCGAGCATTGCGCTGCTGGGCAACTACATGGCCTCGACCTTCACGACCTCGAGTGATGGCCATGGCGGGACCCTGGTTGTCGACCCGCCGGCGATGCAGGTCAGCCAGCTGGCGCAGCCGCAGCATGCGTGAGGCCTGAAGATGAGGCATGCGGAGCCACCGAGACAAGGTGGCTTCGCCTGCTGCCGACGCTTCCCGCCGGCGATCGCGGCAACTGACAAGCGGCATAGAGATTGTTACGACGCCGCGCGTTCCGGCGTGCCGAACAGGCGCCCGAGCAGCGAGAGGGCGGAATCGCCCGGCAGCAGCGTTGCGATGCTGACGGCGGGCTCGGCCCTGGTGTCGCGGCGGCCGTTCTGGGTGTGGCGCATCACGCTTGCCAATCGCCGCGTGATCGCCTGGGCATTGCGCAGATCGGTCCCGGCGAACGCCACGACGAGCGACCGGTCGTCGTGCACGGCGCCGAAATCGGCCTGGCGCATCAGCCGGCTGATGATCCGCGCACCGTCGAATTGCGCACGCGGCTGCGTGTTGTCGAAGGTGAACCGCGCCACCGAGAGCGCGCCGCCGCGCTCGGCGGTCTGGTAGACGGCGGTCGCGAAGTCGCGCTCGAACGCGGCCTTGGTGAGCAGACCGGTCCGGGGATCGATCAGGCCCTTGGCGTCGATCGCCTTGAGCATGCGACCGAGCCGCGCCTCGAAGGCATGCTGGCGGATCATCGGCAGCACCATGTCGCCGACGCGCGTCGGCCCGGCCGTGACGATCTCGAGATTGGGCAGCTCGTAACGCGGCGTCAGCTCACCGGACGCGACGATCACGGGCAACGGGCGGAAGCGAACATCCTCGGTCAGCACCGTCAGGAACGCATCCATCACGCGCGGGGTGAAGCCTTCGGCCAGCACGATGCCGTCGATGTCACGGTTGGAGAGATGCTTTGCGGCCGCCTCGATGCTGAGCGCGCCGACCACGCCGGCGCGTTCGCCGAGCGCCACCGACAGGGCCGGGTAGGCGCCGCCGCGACCGATCAGGAGCGCGGTGGCCTCTCCGACCGGATCGATATCGGATAATGCGATCGGTGTGGGCGGCACCTGGCGGCGCATCACGGTCGCATGCAACGCGCGAACGCGTAAGGACGCGTTGAGCCGGGCAACCAGGCGATCCGGCATGCCTTTGTGCTGGAGGAACGCGATGACCGTGTCGGGCAGGGTGGTCGCTGGATCGACCGCGATCAGCGGCAGATAGGGCGCGCGGGCGGCGGCGCGTTTGGCCAGGCCCGACAGGGTAACGAAGTCGACGCCCTCGGCGGCCGCAATGATAGCGGCCGGCTTGACCTGCTCGATGGCCCGTCCGACCTCGCTCCAGTCGGTGACCACGACCGGAAACAGCTTCGTTTCGTCGAGGACCGCGGCAAACGGCGGCTTTGCCGACGCCGATACGATGAGGACCGGACCTTGTTGAGACATTCGAACGCTCGAAACCAATGCACAGATCAGCAAACGGTTACGATGCTAGTTGGCATGGCTTAATGCGGCGTCAACACAATGCTAAGACTAACGCAATGATAAGATTTTAAGGCATTCCGGTGCTGCCGCGGTCGCGAAATGCTTCGATCATCAACGGGTTAAGCCCAAGTTCTGTCAGGGCGTCGCGGGCCCGCGCATTGTCCTGAGCCCGTCCGGCCAGCCGGTGGCCGCTCAGGCGGTCGGGCAGTGCCGTCAACAATGCGCCCTGGCCGAGTCGGCGCGACCACTCCTGCAACTCCCCGGCAAGAAAGCGGTAGCCGCCGACCGTCATGACCCCTGACGGCGGGGCGGTGATGTTGACGGCGCCGGTCGCGCGGTCGACCCGCGCGGCATATTCGGTGTCGACGTAATCACGCGGCGGCGGCGCAATCAGACTGTCGCC
This sequence comes from Bradyrhizobium sp. USDA3010, assembly GCF_056429065.1. NCBI lineage: Bacteria > Pseudomonadati > Pseudomonadota > Alphaproteobacteria > Hyphomicrobiales > Nitrobacteraceae > Bradyrhizobium > Bradyrhizobium sp. USDA3010. The sequence continues at coordinate 13,112 of NZ_JBWJZD010000077.1, read as the reverse complement.
CGGGGGCGGCGGCGGCGCATAAGCGGCGACCGGCACCATGGGCCCGCGCAGGCCGAGCGTGCCCTTCGGGGTCAGCAGGATCTCGCCGGCGATCGATGCGCCGGGAGCCTCACGCGGCGCGCTGTGCGGGCCGGGCTTGATCGGGGCCGGCGATCCATCCTCGGCGTTGCGGCGGGCGCCGAACAGCCCGGCCTCGCCGAACAGATAGACGTCGGTCAGGGTCACCCGCCGCGACGTCCAGTGCGCACTGGAGGCTACCTGCTCCGGCGTCCGCCAGAGGCCGATCGCGTTGCGCAGGGTGGGCAGGCGTTCCGACAGGCCACACTCATCGAGCCGCAGCGCGAGCTGCGCCGGCGCGATCAGCGTGTCGCAGCCGTGATCGTTGAACTGGGTTTCGAACGCTTCCTCGTCGAACGGGTGATGCATGACGAGCGTTCCGCCCGACAGCAGCCAGGTCACCAGCGACGAACAGATGCCGGCAAACGACATCGGCGCGAATGCCGACATGATGGTCGCGCCCTGTGCCAGGTCGCTCTCCAGCGACATCGCGAGCCCGCCGGCGATCAGGCCGAAATGCGCGCGCGGCACCGGACGAAAACCCTCGCTGGTGACGTCGAAGGAGATCAGCGCCGGCTTCCGGCCGTCCTGGATCATCGGGCGAGAGGACCGGGATTCCTGCTGGATCGCGTCATCGAGCGACGCCATGCCTTCGGGCAGATCGGTGCCGAAGCCGCAGACATGGCGGATCGAAAAGGCTTCCGCCGCGGCGTTCATGGCGATGTCGGCGTAGGAGACGCCGTCAATCCTGCCGCAGGTGACGATCGCCCGCGCCGCGGTGCGGTTGAGGACGGAGGTCAGCTCGGCCTGCCGCCACAGCAGCGGCAACGGCGCCACCACGAGGCCGACACGATAGGCGGCGAGCACGGTCAGGGCGAATTCGATCGTCGAGGGAAGCTGAACCGCGATCACCGTGTTGGCCGGCAATCCGCTCTCGACGAAGTGGGCGGCGATCGCCGAGATCGCGCGGTCGGCCTGAGCATAGGTCAGGCGCTTGGGGGTCTGTCCGGTGACGCGCTGCTTGTTGATCGGGTCGACCAGCGCCAGCGCCTCGGGTTGCCGCGCCAAACTGCGCTTGAACAGCGTATCGAGCGTGGGCGAGGTGATCGACTGGTTCACAGGTTCAACGTCGGTTGCATCGCTTCGATCAGATCGGATCATGCCGCGTCGGGTCGCAGATCACTTGGCAGCTCAATTTGGCAGCTCACTTGGATTGCGCGCCGGGTTTCTGCCACCAGGTCTCCGGCAGGTAGCCCGTCAGCGCCGTGGCCGAAGGCCGTTCTATCCGATTCCAGCGCGCGATCCATTGCTCTCCCAAGTTAAATAGGGGGATAGCGTAGAAGCCGGACATCAGGGCCCGGTCCAGCGCCCGCACCGCCGAGACGAAGGCCGGCCGCTCCCGCGCCGCGAGCAGCGCGGCGATCATGGCGTCGATGGCCGGATCCCTGGCGCCCATGTAGTTGCGGGTGCCCGGCACTTCGGCGGCCTGGCTGCCCCAGTAGAACCACTGCTCGTTGCCCGGCGACAGCGACTGGTCCCAGCGAATGGGGATCATGTCGAAGTCATATGCGACCCGGCGCTGCTCGAACTGCACCGCGTCGACCACCCGGACCGCGGCGTCGATGCCGGCTCGCTTCAGGTCGCGCTGATAGGCGAGGGCGATCCGTTCATGCTCGCGTGTCGTCACCAGGATTTCGATCCGGAGCGGCGTCCCGGTCGAGCGCTGCTTCAACACCGTGCCGTCGAGCGCGTAACCCGCCTCCGACAGCAGCGCGAGCGCGTTGCGCAGAACGGTGCGGTCGCGGCCTGAGCCGTCGGTGTCGGGGAGGCGATAGCGGCCCTCGATAATGTCGGGCGCGATATGCGACAGATACGGCTTGAGCAGATCGCGCTCGCGGTCATCGGCCGGGCGGCCGTAGGCGGACAATTCCGAGCCGGCGAAATAGCCGGCGGCGCGCGAATAGAGTCCAAAATAGTAATTGCGGTTGATCCATTCGAAATCGAAAAGCATCAGCAGCGCCTGGCGCACCCTGACGTCGGCGAACTTCGGCCGCCTCGTGTTGAACACCAGGAATTCGGACGGATCGGGCGTGCCGATCTTGATGGTGTCGCGGATCACCTCGCCGCTTTTCGCGGCGGGGAAGTCGTAGCCGTCATGCCAGCGCAGCGGTTCGGGCTCGGTCCTGAAGTCATAGAGGCCGCGCTTGAACGCCTCGAACTGGCCGTTGGCGTCGCGGTAGTAATCGAGCCTGATCTCGTCGAAATTCCAGAGCCCGCGGTTGACCGGCAGGTCGCGCCCCCAGTAATCCGGATTGCGGGTGAAGGTCACGCTGCTGCCGGGCTTGACCGCCGTCACGCGGTACGGGCCGGAGCCGATCGGTGGCGCCAGAGTCGTCTCTTCAAACTTGGAGACGTCGATGGCATGGCGCGGCAAGATCGGCATCAGGCCGAGGATCAGCGGCAATTCGCGGTCCGCAACGCCGCCGAAATCGAACCGCACCGTGAGCGGGTCGAGCACCTCGGTCTTTGCGACTTTCGAATAATACTGGTGATGCAGCGGACGGCCGTGATCGCGCAGCAATTCGAGCGAGAACACGACGTCGTCGGCCGTGACCTCGTGCCCGTCGGAGAAGCGCGCGCGAGGATCGAGGCGGAATGTCACATAGCTTCTGGCATCGTCGGTCTCGACGCTGCGGGCGAGCAGGCCGTACAGCGTGAAGGGCTCGTCATTGTTCCGCACCAATAGGCTTTCGTAGACATAGCCGCGCTCGTAGGCGTAGCCTCGGAGCTGCTGCACGGCGAGACCCCTGACAATCAGGGGATTGAGGCTATCGAAGGTGCCGTCCCGGGGGCTCAGGACCAGACGGCCGCCCTTGGGGGCGTCAGGATTGGCGTAGGGAAGGTGAGTAAAGTCGGCAGGCAGCGCGGGCGCGCCATGCATCGCGATGGCGTGGCTCTCGGTGGCGGCCGCAGGGGCAAGCGCGCTCGTCAGGAATGCCGGGATGGATGCCAGCACAAGCCAGAGGACGGCCAATGCGGCGCGCCAACCGTGCCCGGGAACACGTGCGTGAGGCGCCGGATTTGATTCGCGAAACGTCACATCAGGAGGTTTATCACAGGGCGCTGAAACTCGCCGTGACATGGCCGCAAATGCGCTTGTCGGCATTGATCTTTCCGCGCGCCGCTGTATTGAAGGCGTGCAATTTGAAGGTGGGAACGCCTGTCACGTATCCGCCTCAATTGACTAGGAGACAGCCGCCCAAACGGCTATGTGTCGGCGCCTGCAGCGGTTTCGGGCGCTGCCGTTCAGAAAGGGTTTTCCGCAATGAATTTCCGTATCTTGGCCGCCCCGGTCCGGCCGCATGGGCGAATTGTTGCCCTGATGGCGGCGACGGCATTCTCTGCAGCGCTCCTGGTTCCTGCCGCTTGGGCCCAGCAGCCGGCAGCGCCGGCGCCTGCGGCACCGAAGGCCGCGCCCAAGGCGGCACCGAAGGCAGCTCCGAAGGCGCCGGCGCCGGCAGCCCAGCCGGCACCCCAGGCACAGGCCCCGGCCGCAGGTCAGGCACCTGCTGCCGCCGCCCAGCAGCCGCCCCAGGATCAGCAGATCCAGCTGATCTACGCCCCTTGGACCAAGTTCTGCCTGAAGGGTCAGGAAGCCAACGCCAAGCAGGTTTGCTTCACCGGCAAGGACGGCCGCATCGAGTCGGGCCAGCCGGTGATCGCCGCCGTGATCATCGAGCCGGAAGGCGAGCCGAAGAAGATCCTGCGCGTCACGCTGCCGCTCGGCATGCAGCTCGTTCACGGCACCCGCATCATCGTCGACGGCAACCCGCCGCAGCAGGCGCCCTATGTGATCTGCTTCCAGAACGGTTGCATGTCCGACTATGAAGCAACCCCCGAGCTGATCGCCAACATGAAGAAGGGCCAGAACCTCGTGGTTCAGGCGATCAATTCCAACGGCGCGCCGCTGACGCTGCCGCTGCCGCTCAACACCGAATTCGCCAAGGCCTATGACGGTCCGCCGACCGATCCGAAGGTGTTCGAGGAAAACTCGAAGAAGCTGCAGGAAGAGTTGCAGAAGCGCGCCGAAGAGCAGCGCAAGAAGCTGGAAGGCGCGGGCGGTGCCGCTGCGCCGGCTCCGGCCAATCCGGCAGCCAAGTAACAACGTCGATCACGCGTTCAAGAAAGCGCGAGATCGTCGCAAGCAAAAGGCGCCCGCAAGGGCGCCTTTTTTGTCATGCGAAACGGACTGGCTGATGGCAGCCTGCCGCGCTGGTGACCGTGCCCATCGTGTGCGATGGTCGCTCAAGGCAAATCGATTGCGCCGAGCCGCGTCGTCGTTGCCTCGTCCGGACAAGTCCGGCGTCGAAGCACAATCATAAATCCGTCACGGGAGGCCAGACGAAAGCGCGGCACGCGCCTTCGATGCGCAAATGCGCGCGTGGTTCCGTGCGGACCCTGGCCGCTGTGCGGACGCCTGATGGCGCGATGCGACTGGACTTTGCCTGGGTCGCAAGCCCGTCCGCTGTTCGCAATCATGGAAGTCTCCCAATGTCCCAGCGAGTCAACACGCAGCGGCGGGAACCGCTCTCCCGGCCTTCGGAGCCGCCGACCGGCCGTGCTTCGGCCGATGCCGGCGGGCGCCTCAACCAGGACAACGTTCCCGGTGCCTTTCATCCGGGCATCGTTCATCTCGCGCTGGCGATGGGCGGGTTCGCGATCGGCATCGCCGAATTCGCGACCATGAGCCTGCTGCCGTTCTTCGCCCACGATCTGCACATCAGTGAGCCCCAGGCCGGTCACGCGATCAGCGCCTACGCGCTCGGCGTCGTGGTGGGCGCGCCTGTGATCGCCGTGCTGTCGGCGCGCATGGCGCGGCGGACGCTGCTGATCGCGCTGATGGGCTTCTTTGCGCTGATGAACGGCTTCTCCGGGCTCGCGCCCGACTACCACACCATGCTGGTGCTGCGCTTCCTCGCCGGGCTGCCGCACGGCGCCTATTTCGGCATCGCCATGCTGGTCGCAGCCTCGCTGGTCCCGATCGACAAGCGCACGGCGGCCGTCGGCCGCGTGCTGCTCGGCCTCACCATCGCGACGACGATCGGCGTGCCGCTTGCAAATGGCGTGGGGCAGGCGATCGGCTGGCGCTGGGCGTTTGCGATCGTTGCCGGTCTCGCGCTCCTGACCGCCATCCTGGTCCTGATCTTCGCCCCGCGTGACGTCGCCGACCGCAAGGCGAGCCCGCTGCGCGAGCTCTCGGCGCTGGGGCGCAAGCATGTCTGGCTGACGCTTGCGATCGGCGCCATCGGTTTCGGCGGACTGTTCTCGGTCTACACCTATCTGGCGTCGACCATGCTGGCGGTGACGCACACGTCGCCCGCGCTGGTGCCCGTCACGCTATGCGTGTTCGGGGCCGGCCTCACCGCCGGCAACATCATCGTGCCGCGCTTTGCCGATCGCGCGCTGATGGCGACCGCGGGCGGCCTGCTGCTGTGGTCGGCGGCGACGCTGGCATTGTATCCGCTGGCGGCGGCGAATTTCTGGACGCTGAGCGCCGACGTGTTCCTGATCGGGCTGGGCGGAGCGCTTGCCACCGTGTTGCAGACCCGGCTGATGGATGTCGCGGGCGAGGCGCAGAGCCTTGCTGCTGCGCTCAACCATTCCGCCTTCAACGTCGCCAATGCGCTGGGGCCGTGGCTCGGCGGAATGGCCGTCGCAGCCGGCTACGGCTGGACCTCGACCGGTCTCGTCGGCGCCGGACTGGCGCTGGCGGGTTTTGCGGTCTGGGCGATCGCGGCGGCGCTGGCCGCGCGTGAGGGGGTATGAGCAGTTCGGAAGCCACGCCGTCGCGTCCGTCGCCGGACGGGCGCCGCGCCTCAGTTCAGCGACGGATTGCGCGGACGGTAGCCGCCCGATTTGTCCTTCACGAAGATCTCTGCCACCTGCGAGTGCCGGATCGGCTCGCCGGAATCGTCGGGCAGCAGGTTCTGCTCGGACACGTAGGCGACGTACTCGGTCTCCGAGTTTTCCGCGAGCAGATGATAGAACGGCTGGTCCTTGTGGGGCCGCATGTCCTCGGGGATCGACAGCCACCATTCCTCGGTGTTGTTGAACTCCGGGTCGATATCAAAAATCACGCCCCGGAAGGAGAACACCCGGTGACGGACGATCTGCCCGATCTGGAATTTGGCGGTGCGCGCTTTGATCATGGTTCGTCGATAGACCAACATTGTGGCCGATGCTAGAGGCTAAGCCTCGAATTAACCCCCGGTTTACCGATTCTGGCCGGACCAAAACGACCCGAGATCCGGCCGAGAAACTACTTTCAGAATGATCGATATCCTCAATCTGGCGTTGCCGTATTTCGGCTTGATCTTTATCGGCTACGCGTGCGGAAAAGCCAAGGGTTTGCCCGAGAGCGGGCTCGCCTGGATGAATTTCTTCCTGCTTTACGTTTCGTTGCCGGCGCTGCTGTTCGGGATCATGTCGAAGACACCGTTCGCCGAGCTGAACAACCCGCCATTCCTGATCGCCACCACGCTCGGAACCGTGATCGCGTTCTTCCTGGCGATGGTCGCAGGTAAGCTGATCGGCGGGCTGTCGCTGCGCGAGGCGACGCTGGCGGGCCTGTCGGGCGCCTACGGCAATATCGGCTACATGGGCCCTGGGCTCGCGCTCGCCGTGCTCGGCACCAAGGCGGCAGCCCCAACCGCGCTGATCTTCTGCTGCGACAGCATCTTCCTGTTCTCGATCGTGCCGCTCCTGATCGAGCTCACCGACCGCGACCATCCCTCGCTGCTGCACGCGCTCGGCGTGGTGCTGCGGCAGATCGTGCAGAACCCGCTGATCATGTCGGCGGTGTTCGGCGCGCTGGTCGCCGCGTTTCATATCCCGATTCCGGTCGCGCTCGACCGCACCATCCAGTTCCTGCAAAACGCCGCCGCGCCGATGGCGCTGTTCGTGCTCGGCATCACCGTGGCACTGCGGCCGTTCGAGCGGGTACCGTGGGAGGTGCCGGGCGTGGTCGCGATCAAGCTTCTGATCCATCCGCTGCTGGCCTTCGGACTGATGCTGCTGTTCGGTCCGTTCGCGCAGCCCTGGGCTGCGACCGCGGTGCTGATGGCCTCGCTGCCGCCGGCGCTCAACGTGTTCGTGATTGCACGGCAGAACGACACCTGGATCGAGCCGGCGTCGGTCGCGGTGCTGATCGGCACCTTCGCCTCGGTGGTCACGCTGACCAGCGTGATGTGGTTCATCCAGAGCGGACGCTTGGTGTTTCCCTAGCGGAACGCTACCGCCGCCATGACGGCGCGAGACCCTCGCGCATCGCCAGCCGCCGCAGCGGGCCGAATGCGCCGATCAGATGCAGGCCGGCGGCCCGCGCCGTCTGCACGCCGAGGAAATCGCTGAGCAGCGAGCGGTTGGCGATGTCGATCGCCCAAATCCGGCTGGCAACATCGGGCCGCCGCGCCGCCTGGTAGCGCGACAGCACATGCGGGGCGCCGGGATCCTCGCCGCGGCCGATCGCTTCGCCTGTGATCTCGGCGATATCGGCGGCATCGCGCAGCCCCATGTTGAGGCCCTGCGCGCCGATCGGCGGCAGCACATGGGCGGATTCGCCGACCAGCGCGATCCGGTTCTTGGCGAATTGCCTCGGCCGCTCGATGGCGAGGGGAAACACGTGACGGCCGCCCTGGACCTCGACGCGGCCGAGAATCGAATGCGACTGCCGCTCGGCCGCTTCGGACAATTCGTCGTCGCCAAGCGCCTTCAGCCGTTCGGCCTCCTTGGGCGCCGAGACCCAGACCACGCTGCTGCGGTTGCCGCTGAGCGGCACGAACACGCAGGGGCCGTGCTCGGTGTGAAACTCGGTCGAGATGTTCCGGTGCGGCCGGCTGTGGCTGATGTTGAAGGTGAGGGCGGATTGGCCGAGCTCGCGGCTGACCACCTCGATGCCGGCGGCCTCGCGGGACAATGAATTGCGCCCGTCGGCGCCGACCACGAGCCGAGCCGACAGGGACTGGCCCTGCCGCGTCACCACCGTGACCGCAGTATCCTCCGGTTGCACCGAGGCGGCCTCGTCGTCGAACCGCGTCAGCGCGGCCATGTCGCCGGCGCGGTCCTCGAGCGCTGCGACCAGCGAGCGATTGTCGATGTTGAAGCCGAACTGCTCGCGGCCGATCTCGTCGGAGGAGAACCGCACTTCCGGGGCGCGGATCAGGCGGCCGGTATCGTCGACGAGGCGCATGGTCTTGAGCGCGGCGGCCTTGTCGCTGCAGCGCCGCCAGACGTCGAGCCGCTCCAGGATCTCGGTCGAGGCACCGAGCAGCGCGGTGGTGCGGTTGTCGGCATAGGGGGCGCGGCGCGCCAACAGCGCGGTCCGCGCACCGGCCTCGGCGAGGGCAATTGCAGCCGTCAATCCGGCCGGACCGCCGCCTATTACGATAACGTCATAATCCTGGGAGCTGTCGGTCATATCAGGACATTTGACATGCTTGGCCCGATTTTCAAGCCATCGGTAACCACCAAGAGTCTCCAACGATCTGCGCGGCGGAACGCCGCAAGACTGCATATGCAAAGCTGGCCGATTCCTGATAGCACTTCGGCCGATGGAGCACTCGAGCCAGCCGGATGCGTTGCCAGAACGGATGCGGACCGCCGCATTCTCCGTTCATATCTTCACGGCGCTCGGCGCCGGGGTGGCGCTGCTGGCGATGCTGGAGGCGGTGCGCGAGCATTGGGCCAACATGTTCGCCTGGCTCGGGGTCGCGCTGATCATCGACGGGATCGACGGCCCGCTGGCGCGCCGGCTCGACGTGGTGCGGCTGCAGCCGAACTGGTCGGGCGAGGTGCTCGACCTGGTGGTTGATTTCGTCACCTATGTGTTCGTGCCGGCCTATGCGATCACCGCGAGCGGCATGCTGCTGCCGCTGGCCGCGCCTATCCTCGGCGTCGGAATCGTGGTCTCGAGTGCGCTGTATTTCGCCGACCGCCGCATGAAGGCCGACGACAACCATTTCCGCGGCTTCCCGGCGCTGTGGAATGCGGCGGCGTTCTATCTGTTCCTGCTGCATTTGCCGCCGGTGCTGTCGACGATCGTGGTCGCGGTCCTGATCGTGCTGACCTTTGCGCCGTTCCATGTGCTGCACCCGTTCCGCGTGGTGCGGCTGCGCTGGCTGACGCTGTGGCTGCTCGGCGCCTGGGCGCTGCTCGGCATGTACACGCTCGCCAACGATTTCGTGGTCGGAGCCCCGATCACCTTCGGCCTCTGCGCCATCGCCGTCTACATCGTCGGCAGCGATACCCTGATCCGCCGGATGAAAGCCTTCAGAGCATGATGCAATTGATCACCAGCCCGGAAGCCTGGGCGGCGCTGCTGACTCTGACGGCGCTCGAGATCGTGCTCGGCATCGACAACGTCATCTTCCTGTCGGTGCTGGTCTCGCGGATTCCGCAGCCGCAGGCCAACCGGGCGCGGCAGATCGGCCTGCTGCTGGCGCTGGTGTTCCGCATCATCCTGCTCAGCGTTCTGGTCTGGCTGATCGGGCTGACGCAGCCTGTGATCACCATCGAGAGCGTCGCGCTGTCGTGGCGCGATATCATCCTGATCGGCGGCGGCCTGTTCCTGATCGCCAAGGCAACCCACGAGATCCACGGCGAGGTCGAGGCGCGTGACGCCGAGGAGAATGGCAAGCCGAGCCCCAACGCGTTCTTCTGGGTGATCGTGCAGATCATCATCATCGACCTGGTGTTCTCGCTGGATTCGATCATCACCGCGATCGGCATGGCGCAGGACATCGAGATCATGATCGCGGCGGTCGTGATCGCGTGCATCATCATGTACGTCTCGTCGGGACCGGTGGCGCGGTTTGTCGCGGAGCATCCGACCACCAAGATGCTGGCGCTGGCGTTCCTGGTGCTGATCGGCGTGGCGCTGGTAGCCGACGGCTTCAAATTCCACATTCCGCGCGGCTACATCTATTTCGCCATCGCATTCTCGGCGGCAGTCGAGATGTTCAATGTGCTGGCCAGGCGCAACCGCAACAAGCCGGCCGGCTAAAGGGCATGATCTTTTCGGAAAACCGCTTCACACTTTTCCGGATCATGCTGTAGCCCCGGTTCCGGACGCTTGGTTGACAAGCCGGCGCCGATGGCATTCGCTCGTTTGACGCTGAGATCTGAGGGAGCGACGACATGACCAAGGCTGTGCGCGTGCACAAGGTGGGGGGCCCTGAGGTCCTGACCTATGAGGATGTCGAGGTGGGGGCGCCGGGGACCGGCGAGGTCCGCATCCGCCAGCATGCGGTCGGGCTGAACTTCATCGACGTCTATTTCCGCACCGGCCTCTACAAGGCTCCGGGCCTGCCGTTCATCGCCGGCAACGAGGCCGCGGGCGAGGTCGTGGCCGTCGGTCCGGGGGTGACCAATTTCCACCCCGGCGATCGCGTCGCCTACTACTACAACCTCGGCGGTTACGCCTCCGAGCGCGTCATCCCGGCCGACAAGCTGGTCAAGTTGCCCGACCATATCACCTACGAGCAGGGCGCCGTGCTGATGCTCAAGGGACTCACGGTCTGGTACCTCCTGCACAAGACCTTCAAGGTCGAGCAGGGCCATCGGGTGCTGATCCATGCCGCAGCCGGCGGCATCGGGCTGCTCGCCTGCCAGTGGGCCCACGCGCTCGGCGCGCATGTCATCGGCACCGTTGGCTCGAAGGCGAAGGCCGATATCGCGCTCGCCAATGGCTGCGACCACGTCATCCTCTACAACGAAGAAAACTTCGTCGAGCGCGTCAAGCAGATCAGCCGCGGCGAGCTCTGCGACGTCGTTTATGACGGCGTCGGCAAGACCACGTTTCCGGGATCGCTGTCGTGCCTGCGGCCACGCGGCCTGTTCGTCTCGTTCGGCAACGCCTCCGGGCCGGTGCCGCCGTTCCCGCTCGCCGAGCTCAACAACCACGGTTCGCTGTTCGCGACGCGGCCGAAGCTCAACGACTATGTCGGCACCCGCAAGGAGCTGCTTGAAGGCGCCGACACGCTGTTCGCCGCTGTGATCAACGGCAAGCTGCACGTTCCGATCAACCACGCCTATGCGCTCAAGGACGTCGCCAAGGCGCATATCGATCTGGAGAGCCGGGCGACCACGGGCGCTGCGATCTTGCGGCCGTAAGTCTCGCCGTCATTGCGAGGAGCCCGCGACAAAATTGCAAAGCAATTTTGCGCTGAAGCGACGAAGCAATCCATTGTCCCGCACGCGTGGAGGGATGGATTGCTTCGCGGAGCCTGTCATCCGGCGGCGCTTCGCGCCGACCGGGTGGCTCGCAATGACGGGCGTAGCGGCAGTTACGCCACCCGCCGCGCCGCGCCGACTTTGGTCAGCACGGTATCGAGACAATCGATGACGGCGGAAATCTCCTCCCGCGTCACGTTGAGCGCCGGCATGAAGCGCAGCGTGTCCGGCTGCGGCGAGTTGACCAGCACGCCGGCCGCGAACGCCTCGGCGACAACGGCCGCGCCGATCGGCATCTTGAGATCGAGCGCGAGCAGCAGGCCGCGGCCTCTGATCTCGCCGAGCCCGTGCCGCGCCGACAGCCGCTGCAATTCGCGCTCGAGCAGCAGCCCGGCGTCGGTGACCGATTTCAGGAAATCGGGCCGGCCGATCTGATCGAGCACGACAAGCCCCGCGGCGCACATCAGGGGGTTGCCGTTGAAGGTGCCGCCCTGATCGCCGTGATCGAAGCACGAGGCATGTTCGGTCGCAAGCAGCGCCGCGAGCGGCACGCCGCCGCCGATGCCCTTGCCGAGCGTCATGATGTCGGGCTCGATTCCGGCGTGCTCGTAACCAAACAGCTTTCCGGTCCGGCCCATGCCGGTCTGGATCTCGTCGACGATCAGCAGCAGGCCACGCTGCTGGGTCAGCGCCCGCAACTCTCTAAGGAACGCGTCGGTCGCTGGCCACACGCCGGCTTCGCCCTGGATCGGCTCCAGCATGACCGCGACCGTCGACGCCGTGATCAGCCGGCGTACCGACTCGATGTCGTTCAGCCGCGCTTTCCGGAAGCCAGAGACTTTCGGCTCGAACAGCGGCTCGAACGCCTTCTTGCCCGACGCCGACATCGTCGCGAGCGTGCGGCCGTGGAAGCCGCCTTCGAAGGTGATGATCTCGTGCGCGCCACCCTTGTACTTGGCGCCGAATTTGCGCGCGAGCTTGATCGCGCCCTCGTTGGCCTCGGCGCCGGAATTGGCGAAGAACACCTGATCGAAGCAGCTGCTGTCGACCAGCATCTTCGCCAGCTTGAGGCTCTGCTCGTTGTAGAATGCCGGGCTCGGCGTCAAGAGCCGCCTGGCCTGCGCGGCCAGCGCATCGGCAACGATGACCGGCGAGTGGCCGAGCGGATTCACGGCCCAGCCCTGCACGAAATCGAGATAGCGGTTGCGGTTGGCGTCCCACAGATACGGGCCTGCGCCGCGCACGAACACGACCTCGGGGCGAGCGGTGATGTCCATCAGCGCATCGAACGGAGGGGTAGCGTTGGTCATATCGATCTCCTCTGGGGTCGGTGTGGGGATTAAGGGCAGGCCGAAAAAGCAAGAAGGCCGCGCTTTGGGGCGCGGCCTTCTCGAAAACCTTGGCTGACTTTAGCTAATCAGCGGTGGCGTCGGACACGGCGCAGCCCAGCATCGTCGCGGGTGCGACGACGGTTGATGGCGCGGCGGTGGGTCCGGTTCAGCTTCATGGCGCAGGGCCATACAGCCGAAGGGCAAGTGGTGTCAAGCGCGAGGTGATATCGCACGCAAGCAGCGCGCCCAGCGTGCGAGAGCGTTTTCGAGCGAAGTGGACGCCGGTTCGCGTGAAGAAAACGCGTCAAAACAAGAATCTAGAGCTTCGGTTCTGATTCAATCTGAACCGAAAGTGCTCTAGGCTGCGACTAGAGCGGTTTCCACTTGATATGGGTCACTACTCGTATCCGGCATGTCGAAAGTAGTTCGCGCATTGCTCGGGTGCAAATGTCTTGATGAGCTTGCCGATCAGCTTCATCAGCGTTGTCACGGTGC
>NZ_JBWJZD010000076.1:0-16329 GCF_056429065.1 Bradyrhizobium sp. USDA3010 | reverse complement strand
AGCGCTCGCCAGGTGTTGTTGTCGATGAAGGCGGAGCAAATCCATTTCCCCCGACCTGCTGACGAAGGTCGCATGACAAACTTCGTTTGGCAGCCCATCCGCTACCGCAATGTGATCAGCGTGCTAAAGAATCCGTTTTATGCGGGTGTTTACGTATACGGCAAAAGCGAGAAGCGAACCGCGATTATCGAAGGCAGAGCGCGGCGGACCTACGGGCACTACAAACCGGCGGGCACCTGGGATGTAATGATAAAGGATCATCACGAAGGGTACATCACCTGGGATGACTACGAGCGCAACCAGAAGCAATTGGCGCTCAACGCCTACGGTCGCCCAGATGGTGCAAAATCAGGCCGGGGCGGCCAGGCGCTCTTGTCGGGCATTCTGACGTGCGCTCGTTGTGGTCAGCGCCTGAGCGTCAGCTATAGGGGCGGTCGAATCAGCTACCCGGTCTACCGCTGTGACAAGAGTAGTCTAGCGGGTCGGCTTCGCTGTATGATATTCGGAGCTTCAAAAATCGACGCGGCAGTTGCACGAGAACTGTTACGAGCGGTAGAACCCATGGCGATCGAGGCCGCGTTCGAGGCACAGCGCATGCAACGGGAACGCCAAGACGAGAAGCGCCGGATCTTTGATCTGGAACTCCAGCAAGCCCGGTACGATGCCACGCTTGCTGAGCGTCGCTACGCCGCCTGTGACCCCGATAATCGCCTGATCGCTGCGCAGTTGGAGAAGAACTGGGAGTACGCTTTGCGCCGTGTGCGCGAGCTGGAAAATCGCCAGAATGACCATCAGTCATCCGGCCACGCGGTCGATCCCGCCACCTTTGCCGATCTGGCGGATAACCTGTCCGTAGCCTGGAAATCCCCTGATGTGACGATGCGCGCGCGCCAGCAGCTGCTACGAGCCTTGATTGTCGACATCATCGCGGACGTCGACGATGCGGTACGCGACGTTGTGCTCACGATCCATTGGCAGGGTGGGCAGCACTCCGAGCTTCGGATCCGCAAGCCGCGCTCCGGTGAACACGGTTCCTCCACGGCGGAAGATGCCTTGGCTGTTATCCGCAGCATGGCCGGGCGCTGGTCTGACGAGCACATCGCCGCCACGCTCAATCGGATGGGCTTGCCTACCGGCATGGGTAAGACCTGGACAGCACATCGGGTCAGCGCTATTCGCCGTGTGCGTGGCATCCATGCCTACCGTTCAGCGGAAAAAAACGGCGAATGGCTTACGCAGATCGAGGCCGCAAAAGCGCTCGGTGTCTCAAGTCATATGATCCGCCGCCTTGTCTCCAGCGGCGTTCTTCCTGCTGTGCAGGTTGTTCCGCGAGCGCCTTGTCAGATTCGAGCTGCCGATTTGGCGTCCGAGACGGTCAAAACAGCGATTGCCCGAAAGGGTCGCCCGTCTCGCGAAATTGACGCGGACACGCTTCCAATGTTTACAAGCACTTAAAGAAGGGGCGCACAATGACTCAAGGCTTGCGATGCCGCGCAACGCTCTTTCGGCGGCGTTGTTGCTGAGGCAGATCCTGCCATCGTCGAGGAATCGGGCAAAGTCGGTCCAGCGCCTGAGCATGTACTTCATGGGCTTCAGGACCTTGGAGGAGCGCGAGAGGGTTTCGCGCTCGCGGAGCAGCCAGGCATGCATGTCCTCGAGAAGTGACTTACTCTGTTCCTGGCGAGCGGCACGCCGCTCGCCGGCACCGCGGCCGTTGATGGCGCGCTCGATCTCGAACAACGTATCGAGGCGTCTGACAGCCTCCAGCGCGATCGGGGAGACCGGTTTGCCTTTCTTGCCTTCCCGAGCATTTTTCTCGATATCAGCCAGCTCGAAGAAGCCCCGCCGCGCATGGGCCACGCAAAATGCCGGTGTCATCGGCAGCGCCTTCTTCTGCGGGTCGAACAGCGGCTCGAAGCCGCTGTAGCAATCCGCCTGCAAGATGCCGGCGAAGGCGGCCAGATGTCTCTGTGGATGCTCGCCTCGTCGGTCGCTCGAGGCGTAATAGACCGCTGCCGGCGGCGCAGGCCCGGCGAACGGCCGGTCATCCCGCACATAAGTCCAGATCCGCCCGGTCGTGCACTTGCCCTTCGCCAGGATACGGATGGTGGCGTCGTCGCCATGAAGGCGCTCGGCAGCGAGCACGTGGCGTTCGATCAAGTGGAAGAGCGGCATGACGGCGAAGGTCCCGTGGCCGACCTGGTCGGCCAGCGTCGACAACGGCAGGTCGATCCCCTCGGCCTTAAAGCGCGCACTCTGGCGGTTGAGCGGGATATGCATGCCGAACTTGTCGAACAGGATCGTCGCCAGCAATTGTGGGCCGATGAAGCCGCGCGGCGTGGCATGGAACGGCGCGGGCGGCTGGCTGATCTTCTCGCAATCGCGGCAGGTGAACTTCTCGCGGACGGTCTCGATCAGCTTGAAGGGGCGCGGGATCTCCTCCAGCGTCTTGGTCACATCCTCACCGATCTTCGCCAGCCGCGATCCACCGCAGCAGGCGCAGGTCGTTGGAGTCTCAATGACGACGCGCTCGCGTTCGATATCGTCAGGCCATGGCTTGCGCACCGGCCGCTTGCGCATGAAGGGGCGGACGTTCTGCGTCTTCGCCGCTGCGGCCTGTGCGGCAAGCTCATCCTCGCTCGCCGTGGTGACGAGTTCTTCGAGCTCCAACTCCAACTGCTCGAGCAGCCGTGCCGAGCGCTCGGATCGCTGCCCGTGCAGTTCGCGTTTCAGCTTCTCGATGCGCAACTCGAGATGAGCGATCAGCGCCTCGGTATCCGACAGTTTCGCCTGCGCATTCGCGGCTTGCGCCTGCCAGTTGGCGGCCTTCGCCTCGGCTTTCTGTCGCGCCTCACGCTCGGCCTGCAGCGCCGCCAGGGCACTGACAAGGTCCGATGGAAGATCCTCCGGCTTCGATATCATGGAGCCATTGAATCAGATCGAGCAGCAGATTCAAACCGTAAAACGACTATCCGACCCGCGTCGGACGCTGGGTTTCTTGAGGGTTGCGCCAATCGATCCCGGACAACAGATAGCTCAACTGCGCCGGAGAGATCGTTACCGATTCACCAGCAACCGATGGCCAGATGAACCTGCCTCTCTCGAGTCTTTTGGTGAACAAGCAGGTGCCCTGGCCATCGTGCCAAATGACCTTCAATAGATCACCGCGTTTGCCCCGGAAGCAGAAAAGACCGTCGCCCATGGCGTCGCGCTTGAGCACTTCCTGCACGCGCAGAGCCAGGCTCGGAAAGCCGCACCGCATGTCGGTATGGCCCGTCGCCAGCCAAACCCGCACGCCCGTCGGGATCGGGATCATCGGCGCGCCAGGCCCCGAGCAATTCGAACGACCGCCTCGATATCCGCACCGGGGCCGAAGACCACGCGCAGCCCCTGAGGGCTCACGATTTCGATCTGACCTGTCTCGACAGCTTCCGTCGTTGGCGGCGTACTTGCCGCAACTATCGCAGGGACGAATGTCGGGCCGATCGAATCCTCTTCGGCCGGATCATGAGAGGTCCAAGCCTTGCGCCAGCTCAGCAGAAGCTGACGTGATATCCCATACCGGCGAGCCGTCGCCGACACCAGTCGTGGCCCCGAGAAGCTCTCCTCTACGATTCTGAGCTTCTCCGCACGCGTCCAGCGTCGCCGCCGATTGGTCTCCACCAAATCCATGCGGCTCAGCACCGCACTGTCCTTATGTACGTCCATAAGGACAGTCAGCTACAGATCGGAAAAACTCGCAAGACGGCCGCCCTCCGACGGATACGGAGATCGTGCTCTGGGCATCGACGTTCGCGCTGAGAACGCCCTGCGATCCAAACGCCAGATCGGTCGCCGACTGGACGATGCAGTTCGACTGGATCGTGATCGTGACCGTGAACTGCCCCGTCGCAGTAGCGGCGTGGGCAAGTTCAGGCACGAAGATCGCGGCTGCTATTAGGAGCGCGCTCGTCCAGACCGTTGATGGCGGCCAGGCGCGGTGACGGAAACATTGATTCATGGGCGAACGCTCGCGTCCTCCCTACCGGTACAGACACTATGGCCTAGTATCGCTGAGAAGGACTGGAAGCACCTACCAGGATTGGTTGGTGCCGATCTAATGTGGCCTGGGGCAAATGCGCCATGGCGACTGAATTAGATTCGAATTTTGATGTGATTGAGCGTCACCGCGAGCTTTCCGCGCAACACGCCGCCGCGGTATTGGTATCCGCGAAACTTGTCGCAGGTCCCGAGTTTGATGCCGAGTTCTATTCCCTGCACGCGCCGGAGGTCGAATGCATCGGCAAGGGCAAGGCGCATCGGCCTTACGAGTTAATGGCATGGAGCACGCCCGCTCTCAGCGGCAACGTGGAGCCCAGCGGGGCCGCAGCAGGAGCGTAAGCCAGGAAGTTAGTGACTGGCTCCAAAAAAGGAATAGGGGGAGCAAAGCGAGCCGGATTAACAACAGCGATGATAAGCAGAGATGGTCTTTGAAAAGAGCTGGCCCCGGTTGTTTGGACAGCGCCCCGCGAAAATTAAGTGGATTCCTGCCGGGTTATGCTGAAGGCGGAGCTTTACGATTTTGCTGTGCGTCGGGAGGGCGTAAGCCCGACCAGAGCCGCAGCAAAATCGTTGGCGACGATCATGCGGCCGTCAGCATCGCTTGCGCGCCGAAGTAAGCCTCGTCGGGCGTGCGTTCGTCAAGGCTCGAGTGAGGACGTCCTCGATCAGAATATCGTCTCCATCGTGATCGATACGCGATGGACCAATACCCGTCGGCTGAACACATCGACGACCGCCGCGAGGTAGACGAATCCACGTCGCATCGGAATGTAGCTGATGTCCATTGCCCAGACCTGGTTCGGCCGCTCGATCTTCAATCCGCGCAATAGGTACGGGTAGATCTTGTGGCCCGGTGCGGGCTTGCTCGTGTTCGGACGGCGATAGATCGCCTCGATCCGCATGCGCTTCATCTGCGTCGCGACGTGGCGGCGACCACCCTGCATGCCCTCATGCTGCAACAGCGATCGCAGCATGCGCGCCCCTGCGAAGGGATAATCGAGGTGCAGCTCATCGAGCCGGCGCATCAAGACAAGGTCCTCGGCCGAAACCGGCCGAGGTTCATAGTAAACCGTCCTGCGGGCAAGGATCATTGGCGGGGCGCTCGTCTGAGCTCAGCGAACTGGTGGAACATGACAAACAGCGCGATCATTCCGGCGCCCAGCTCAGCGATTGCTTGACTGACCAACAGCCCGTTGAAACCCCATATGACCGGGAATAACAGTACAGCCGGTGTGAAGAGATAGCCCTGCCTCGCCAAGGACACGACCGCACTGAGGCGTGCCCTCCCGAACGACTGAAGCATCGTCGTCACGACACTGTGGATGCCAAAAA
The DNA here is from genome assembly GCF_056429065.1 of Bradyrhizobium sp. USDA3010. NCBI lineage: Bacteria > Pseudomonadati > Pseudomonadota > Alphaproteobacteria > Hyphomicrobiales > Nitrobacteraceae > Bradyrhizobium > Bradyrhizobium sp. USDA3010. The sequence continues at coordinate 10,956 of NZ_JBWJZD010000076.1, read as the reverse complement.
GCCAAAAAAAGAGGTGGAAAACGATGCAAGTTGAGACCGCAATTTCTGTGATATTGTCGCTATCACTAAACTGCCTGACCAAAGGACGGGCAAAAATCACAATAGCCGCAGAATACGCGATGGAAAAAGCAACAGTCATGGAGAGCATGAACTTCGCGGCCTTCAATACGCGGGCAAAGTCGCGTGCGCCCCAGCTGAAACCCAGCACAGCGTGAGAGCCGATACAGAAGCCGGCGATCGGCAGTGCGCCAATCGTCAGCAATCGCATAGCTATTCCAACGGCCGCGATGGACTCGTCGCCGAACGGCGCAGCAGCCCTGTACATGAGCATAAGGTAAACGGCAGATACAATACCGGTCATGGTCGCCGGCGCCCCTATGAGCGCGAGCTGTTTGATACGATCTGCGCGCAACGAAATGTGAAATATCCTGACGAGGACTATCCCGCGAAGCTTGGCAAAATAAGCGATATAGAGGCAGATAGCAGCGATCTGAGATAACAGCGTTGCGAGGGCTGCGCCTCGCACACCGAGATCCAGTAAGAATATGAAGATGGGATCGAGCATAGCGTTAAGTGTGAAGGCGGTAATCATCGTCCACATGCTCAATCGTGTATTGCCCTCGGCTCTGACGATGAAGCCGTTGACGATGTTTAGAAGCATCAGGGTGTACCCGAACAAAAGGGGCGCCGCGTAGTCGAGCGCCATGGGCATAATGGTTGGAGTAACCCCAAGCGTTACGAAGATCCCTCGCAGATTTAGAAGCAGAGCGATCGTAAGCATCACACCGATCGGAGCGGCGAGCGCGAGTGCAGTACTCGCGCCTCGACTCGCCTCCAAGTACTCGCCAGCGCCAAGCTGACGAGATATGAACGACGCTGTTCCGACGCCGAGGCCATGTCCGACTGCCGTGAGCAGGACCACGATCGGAAAGGCCATGCTGACAGCTGCGATCGCTTGCGCGCCAAGTGCGCCGACAAAGATCGCATTGACGACCTGCTGTAATGCGTTGATCGATAAGCCAACAATAGACGGAATGGCGAGCCGCAGAATAAGGCCCGAGAGATTTGTGTCAAATAGATCGATGTGCTGTCGTTTCTTTAGCATCGCGTCGCGATCGCTCTCGACTTCCGCATCCGGCTCATTCATGGATGAATGTGTGGCCACCTCTTTTGAGTTCGCTGATCGTTTGCATCAGCTCTTGTTGCAACACCGTGCAAAGATTGCGGGTCACCACATAGCCGACCTTGGCTGGATTATACTTGGTTTCAATCCGGAGATGGCCAGCTCGATATCCGACACTAAACCAGAACAGGTAATTTAGGGCCGCGGGGTCCATGTCCTGGCCAATCCAAAGTGGAGAGGGCTCCTGGGAAAGGAGACGGCGTGGAAAATGGCGCTGCAAACCCGGTCGATAATTCAACCCAATTGTGGGCAAGGGCAGGCGATCGATCCGAGTCCGCACGTCTGGATCTCGGTTTAGGTATTTCAAGGCCCGAAAGCCTATTCCCCTGCGCGGCAGGGCGTTGCGCTGGCGATATATTGAACGAGCACGGTCGGCGCGGGGCTCCGTTCCGGTGAGACTTAAGGCGAGCGGAACAAACTCGCCGATGAAGCCGATGATCTGGGATGGATCGATATCGTCAAACAGCCGACCTCGGGTCGAGGTAAGGGTATCAATCCAAATCGAATAGTTGTCGAAAACGCGTCCAAAGGCGCCAGATATACCGGCAAGAAACACGTCAAAGTCCTCACAATGCGCCGATTTGGCTGCAATATTGAGAAGATCAGCTGTCGCTTCTTTGTCAATCTCCAGATGGTACGTAGCTTGATCTTCCCAAAGCGATCGGCAATTCGCTTCATCGATGCGACTTTCAAGGTGTGCATAGTGAAGCTCTCTTGCCGCCTCATCAGAAAAGCTCGCGCCGCCCGATGAAGTGTCCCTGACGTGCAAATTGAACTTACCGTAATCAATCCCCTCCCAGTATCCGAGTTCGGACGGCGCTTCGCCGTTCGCGTAGTGTTCAAGGCGAGTCAGCCATGGTGAGAGCATTTGAATGTTCTCGGGATCACGTGCGGCATGGCCTGAGGCAGCGGCGTCGTACGCCGCATCCAATGCTTCCAGGAACAATCGATAGCCTGTCCCCTCCAGGACGAAATGATGTACCAGGACCAGCAGATAGTAATCGCCGCTTTCTGATGTACGGAACACCGTGACGTTCAAAAGGAGCGTCTGGCCGTCAAACCGAAATATGTGTTGACGTCTTGCTGAGATGTTTTCGATTGCCTTACGCTGCTCTAGGCTGGTCATGCCGACAAGATCGATCTCCTCTACGAGGCGTTCGGCGACAGAGGGACCGATTGTCAGACGTAGACCATCGTCGGTTCGGGCAATGCGGAGTCTGAGACCTTCGTGCCTATACACGACTTGGGCAAGGGCGCGCTCCAGCGTTTGGATATTCAGGATGCCGCCGGGCAAGAAGAACAGGTCGCCGATGGTGTAGTGCTCATCCAAGCCGATAACACGGTTCGAGAATGAGATTACGGGACTCACTGGCAACGGCCTATCCGCGCAAGGCGAGCTATGGAGCGTAGCCGCCCCTCCGTCTGCCGCCAATTTCCTGATAGTCGGTGTTCGATAGATTTGGGCGACAGTGAGCGTCAGCCCGGCTTTGCGCGCAAGCGTGACGCAGCGCACGCTCAGGAGAGAGTTTCCCCCGATATCAAAGAAGTTTTGATCGATTCCGACAGAGCTGACGCCTAACAGGTCCTGCCAGATCTCGGCAAGAATAAGCTCCGTGGTCGTGCGGGGCTCAGCAGATGGACCAGGGCCAGCTTCGCGGTAAGAAACGGTCGGCAGGCGAGCTCGATCTATCTTGCCGCTAGCCGTAAGCGGGATGCTGTCAACCAAACGGAATGCGGAGGGAATCATATAGGACGGCAAGGTATGGCGCAGGAGAGCAACAATATCTCCCGAGCCCAGACTGTCGCGTACGGGCACCACGATAGCGGTCAAGCGGCCGTGGTCCTCAAGGCCTTCTGCGAAGACCGCCGCCTTTGCAATGCCCGGATGAGACTCAAGGGCCGCTTCGATCTCCTCCAGCTCTACGCGAAAGCCCCGTAGTTTGATCTGGTTGTCCGATCTTCCGCAAATCTCAAGAAGGCCGCTGGTTGAGATGCGTGCGATATCGCCAGTGCGATAAAGAATGCTGTATTGTCCATTATCATAAGGATTTGACACGAAACAGCGGCTCGTCCGATCTTCATCCCCCCAGTATCCAGCGCTTACGCAGCGTCCCGCGACGCCGAGCTCGCCGGCTACTCCGACCGGGACTCTCTTCAAGTGGGCATCGAGCACGTAGAGTTTGACGTTGTCGATTGCGCGCCCAACGGGAACGAGCGACGAGCCGTCGTCAGTATCCGATGTTTCGTAGACAGCTGCATTGGATGCACATTCCGTAGCACCATAGAAGTTCCACAACGGCACGTTCGGAAAATGCGCGCGCCAGCGAACGGGGAGCCAGGACGGCATTGGTTCGGCGCTGCTTGTGACCAACCGCAAGGTGGTCAGTTGCGGATTACGGTCCTGGGAAGCAATGAGGCCGGACAGCAGTGCCGGTGAGGCAAATAAGCGTGTCACGCGATGTCGCGCCAAGACGCACAACAATAGATCTGGATCAAGCAGCTGCTCTTGAGTCAGGATCAGTGCGGGCACGCCTCGCAGAAGCCCCCCAAAGTACTCCCAAGCGGAAGCAACAAGTGACGCGGATTTTTGGACAACTATTACATCGGTATTGTCGAAGGGAAAGCGTCGCCACATCCAGTTCAGTCGATTGAGGATTGCCGATTCCGGTATAGGAACCCCCTTCGCTTTCCCGGTTGAGGACGACGTGTATATAAGGTTTGCAATTCCCTGATCTGATGGTTTGCCGCTGCACTCACCACCGTTAGCGGACACGTTGCACTCTTCTAGGGTCGATAGACAGACCGACGGCAAGTCAAACCCAGGGTCGACGTTATTTGCGTGAACCAAAAGCCTTGCCTGACTATCTCGCAGGATATGTTCGATCCGATCACGAGGATAATCTGATGATATAGGGACAACAATGGACCTCAAGGCGCGTGCCGCCAGAATAATAGCAGCCGCGTCAGGCGACCGGTCGACCAGCATCGCGACCATATCGCCCGTCCCGACGCCAGAGGCCCGTAGTGACGACCTGATTGCTGTTACGCGCTCACGTAGCTGGCGGAATGTAATCTCGCCGAAATCACCGAAATATGCCACTTGGTCGCGATTGGAGACGCTGACTTGCTCGAATGCTTCGACAAGCGGACATTCAGCCTCATACGGTTGCGCCGAGCCATTAAGCGACTCCTGCACAGCGATGTCTGCGGCGCTGAGACAGCTCAGATCCATAATGGGCGCAAGCGGCTTCTCAACGCAGGCCGCAATGAGACATCGCAAGTTGTCGGCCATGCGGGCGATCAGATCGCTGGAAATTATGTCTTCCGCATATGCGAGCTGAAGAGCAATTTCATCGCCGTGATCTTGTGCGTACAGTGTCAGATCGAATTTTACATAGCCGGTCTCATACTCGCGGAATGTCAGATCCAACCCATGTTGGCCAGGCGGCTCTGCCGCCTCAGAATACATGTTGAACATGGCTTGAAAGATCGGTGATCGTCCCGCTTCGCGATATAGCCGGGTATCCCTCACCATCCAGCTCAACGGATATGCTGAATTTGCGATCGCATCGCTGACCAGCCCCTGAACGCGCAAGGCATGATCCTCGAACGATCGGCCGACATCGATCGCGGTGCGGATTGGCAGCATATTCAGGAAGAAGCCGACGACTTCGGCGCTGCCAGGTTGGTCGCGGACAACATGCGGGATGCCAACGATAATATCGTCCTGACCGACATACTTCTGTAGCAGCAGCTTGAAGCACGCGAGGAGTGTCGTCGAGGTGGTGCACCTATGCCGCCGTGCAAACTCCCGTACCTGATTGGAGAGCTCACTGCCAAGTAACAGCGCTTGCGAGGCGCCCCGGTGGGAATTTGTCTGCGCCCGCGACCGCCCCGTTCCAAGCGAAAGAACCGGTGGATCATCGCCAATCTGACGACGCCAATAGCTACGTTGGCCGGCCAACGCCTCTAACGTAAGGTGTTGCTGTTCCCATATCGCGTAGGTCGAGAGTGACGCGCGGTTCTCAGGCAAAAACGCCCCGGCATCTACGTACCTTTGTCGAAGGTCTCTGAGCAGAACCGAGATCGACCAGGCGTCGATGATAATTTCATGAGCGGTGATCAGGATCAGATGGTTATCAGCGCCAAAACGGATCATGCGCGCGCGAAACAGGTGGCCTTGACTGAGATCAAAGTTGCTGTTCAATTCTGTCTGCCGCAACTCCGCCATGAGTTCCTCGGCGTCCTTCGCTGTGAGATGAGATGCATCAACCAAGTCTAGATCTGCGCATTGCGGAACATCAAACAGCTGAACCGGACCGTCATCGTCGATAAAGCGCGCCGAAAGTGCCTGATGGGAATGAACGACGTCGGTCCAGGCGCGATTGAACGCGGCTGGATCAATGTTGCCCCTTATTCGCAGGCCGCCTTGAATGATGTAGTTCCTCGCGGACGGATCGAGCTGCGAGAGGAACCAGAGATGCTCCTGAACCCTCGTCAGAGGCGATCGTATCAGCTTTCCGGGCGCCGGAGCTTTGCACGGCTCGGAGCCGAGTCGGGCCGCGATCGCAGCCGCCAGCGATCGGATCGTTCCATTCAGGACCAGCCTGAAATCCACTCTCAGTCCGAGCGTGGTATGCAACTGGCTCAATATAAGCATTGCCCGGAGCGAGTCTCCCCCGAGGCTTATGAACTCGTCATTTACGCCAATGTTCTCAATGTGCAGAACGCCGGACCAGATCTGACTGAGCTGGGCTTCGAGTTTTGTTTGTGGCGCCTCGAATGGCGTCGGCAATGAGGGGCGAATACTGGTCGGGTCTGGCAATGCGCCTAAATCGATCTTTCCGTTTCTGGTTAGTGGAATGGCCCCGACGAGGATGATCCTCTCCGGGAGCATGTACGTGGGAAGCGCTTCAGCAAGAAAGGTCTGAAGTTCGTCTTCCGCCACGTCAGTCGGAGCGGAAACATACGCGATGAGTCGTTTCGATGCGGCGGCGTCCTCCGCTGCGTGGGTTATGTCCCTTGCCGTAAGCTTTGCGCCGGTGCGGACGGAGGCAACCGCGACAGCGCCGCGTACCAAATGGTGAGCGCAGAGGCAGGCTTCGATTTCTCCCAGCTCAATTCTGTGCCCGCGGATTTTGACTTGACGGTCCCGTCGACCGAGACATTCCAGAAAACCATCGGAGCGAAAGCGCCCGAGATCACCTGTCTTGTATAGGCGCCGGAACGAGGGATCGGTTGAGAACGGGTTGGGCCCAAAGGCATCCCTGGTGCGGACATCGTCGTTGACGTAACCGGCAGCAACGCCAACGCCGCTAACACAGAGTTCGCCGACCTCTCCGGTGCCGCACAGCCGCGGTCCGTCAGCGACATAAACCGCAAGGTTAGAAATCGGCTTGCCGATCGGCACATAGAGGTCAGCCGGCGCAGGGGGTGCAGAAACCAGATGATGTGTCACGCCGTCCGCGCATTCGGTCGGGCCGTAGTGGTTGAGAATCGGGATCCGGGGGTATAAAGCAAGCCACGCGCGTGCCAATCCGGGCGTTAGAGGTTCTCCGACCGTGGAAATAATCCGCAAACCGTCCAGAGCTCGGCCGGCAGCCGCAAGTGACTGCAGATGCTCAACAAATATCGCGAGCATTGACGGGACGAATTGAGCCACCGTTACGCCGCATCCTTGAATGGCTTTGAGAAAGCAGCCTGGCGACTTCAGTGTCGCTTCATCAATGATCGCGATCCTGGCTCCGACGCAAAGCCCTGCCAGAAGCTGCCACAGCGAGATGTCAAAGCAGTGCGATGCAGTCTGCGCGATACAATCCGTCCGTGTGAGACGCAGGCCGTCGATTTTTGCCATCAAGTGATTGTTTAGGGCTGCGCGCTCGATCATTGCGCCCTTTGGCTGGCCCGTTGAACCAGACGTAAACAGAATGTAGGCAAGTCGATGCCCGCGCGATGATGGCGCGACAGACGAGGTCTGGCCCTCGCATAGCGCCGCCGCTATCGGGATGAATTGCGTGGCGCCGTTGCTGCTCGCAGAGAGTTGGTTAGGCCAATCCTGCCGGTCTGGGCCAATGATCAGAACGCAGCGGCTCTGCTCGATCATGAATGATGTACGTGAGGCCGGTAATGATGGATCGAGTGGCAGGTACGTTGATCCGGCCTTCAAGATGGCGACAACTGCCGTTGCCCAGTCGAAATCTCGCTTGCCCCAATAGCCGACCACCGCGCCCTGAGCGCCATGCTTTTGCAACGTCCTTGCGAGGGCATCCGATCTTAGTTGCAGCGCCTGGTAGGTAAGTTCGGCTCCGCCGTAGCTCAGCGCGCCCCTCTCCGGAGCCGATCTTGCAAAGCGATCGAGCGCCGTGATCGCGTCGATCGGTTCGCGGTCCACAAATTGAGTTGTGCCGGATTGGGTTTCGGTAAGCATACGCGTCTCGCCATTCATCGCTTTTCTGCGGCCCTTAGATCAAAAAGTTGTTTGGAGCTCACCGCATTCGATGCAGCCGTTTGGCGGCAAATGCCCCTCGCTTGGTGGATTTGACCCGGCCAGCTCTCAGCATCAGACGTGCCAACTTTGCCGAAGAGACAGATTCGTATGCTTTGCGCGGACCGGGCGTGCCGCCTCTCGTTTCAGTGTCTGGCCGCGAACATAGGCTGTCCTCAACCGAATGCGGTCATGTCAGGTTATTGCCAATCAACTCTAATCGGATAGGGCGACGGTATGAACAACTCGTCGTGTGAGCTCAAAACCGAATACAGTCGAGCCAGATTGCGCGGGTCACCCTCGGCGCTATGCCCACTCGACCATACCGCTTCGATCTCGCCTCCGCACCGTTCAGCGCGGTCGTTTCCCCCAGTGATGGTGTAGCTCGGAAGAGCAAAGCCGCCCGTACGCGCGCCTCAAATAGCGCCGTAGCGGGCGGGCGGCTTTGCGGTAGTCACCGGCGATTCGCCGGGAGGATCGGGTTGCGACACGCCAACGCGACCGAGGAACCACCGATGACCGACGATATGATGAACCTGCGCACGCTCGTGGAGAAGACCCCTGATGCCGATCTGTTGCGCGAGATGATCGGCTTGGCGCCCAGCGGCTGATGGAGCTGGAAGTCGAAGGCCAGACCGGAGAGCTATCGCTGAAAGTTGGTGACGGCGGGAATCGGGAAGGCGGCATATCGTGGGGGTGCTTGACGCCTCCACTTCTCCACCGAAGGAGCGATATGCCGTGTCCAAAGATAACATCATCAAGTTGATTCAGCCAGGAAACGTCGACGATCAACTCACCGAAATCTTGCGCAATGGGGTGCGTGCTCTGTTGGCCCAGGCGGTGGAGGCCGAGGTCGCGGACTTTCTCGGCAAGCATGCCGATTTGAAGACTGCGGACGGCCACCAGCGCGTCGTGCGCCACGGTCACCTGCCGGAACGCGAGGTGATGACCGGTATCGGTCCGGTCGGCGTCCGCCAGCCGCGTGTACGCGATCGCGAGGCGGAGGCTACCGATCCCGACCGCATCCGGTTCTCTCCGTCGATCCTGCCGCCCTACATGCGCCGCTCGAAATCGATCGAGACGCTGCTGCCGATCCTTTACCTGAAGGGTATCTCCACCGGCGACTTCTCCGAGGCTCTGGCGGCGCTGCTCGGCAAGGATGCTGCCGGGTTGTCGGCATCCGCCATCGGCCGTCTGAAGGACGGTTGGCTTGACGAACACACCGCGTGGCAGAGGCGCGATCTGTCGGCGAAGCGCTACGTCTACATCTGGGCCGATGGCATCCATCTCCAAGCACGCCTCGAAGACGAAAAGCAGTGCATCCTGGTGCTGATCGGCGCGACGCCGGAAGGCCGCAAGGAACTGGTCGGCTTCACCGATGGCGCCCGCGAGAGCGCGCAGGACTGGCGCGATCTGCTGCTCGACCTGAAGCGGCGGGGGCTCGGCGTGCCGCCGCGGCTCACCATCGCCGACGGCGCGCTCGGGTTCTGGAAGGCCGCCGGCGAGGTCTGGCCGAAAACGCGCGAGCAGCGCTGCTGGGTACACAAGACCGCCAACGTGGTCGCCAAGTTGCCGAAGAGCCAGCAGCCTAAAGCCAAACGCGCGTTGCAGGAGATCTGGATGGCCGAAACCAAGGCGCCGCCGAGCTGGCGTTCGACGCCTTCATCGAGAGCTACACGCCGAGAAGGCGGCCGACTGCCCGAGCAAGGATCGGAACACGCTACTGGCGTTCTCGACTTCCCGGCCGAACACTGGAAACACCTGCGGACCACGGATCCCATTGAAAGCACCTTCGCTACCGTGCGCCACCGCACGATCCGATCGAAGGGCTGCCTGTCCAACAGAACGGCGCTCGCGATGGTCTTCAAACTGGTCGAGGGCGCCCAGAAAAATTGGCGTCGTCTCGATGGCCACAACCAGTTGCCAAAACTCGTTCTCGGTGTGACATTCAACAACGGGATCGAGGTCATCGCCAAGCCGACTGACCGTCAGCCCATAACCGCCGCCGCCTGACCGGCCGCGCCGTCACCAAAATTTGGCGATAGCTCACCGACCAAGCCATACTTGGCTCAGCAATCAGTGTGCAAGACGGCCACATTGCGCAGAGAGGCAAACGGAGCGCTTTCACACCATGTGCAGACTGACTAATCGCGCGCGCGGCGCCTTCCGGACTACAATGTCATGAACCGGACGTCACTGAACGAGATCAGCGTGCCGCGTCGAGCGCCCTTATGTCTTCGTCTTCAATGTGAGCTCTCTCAAAATCGTACGTTGGGAGGATTGGGAAAACGGGACCGAGGGTGTGAGGTTGTCCGTCACCTACTCGGTCGCAAACTATGGGAAGCTCCCTGCCGTCATCGAAGCTATGCAAGTAGGCCTGAGCGTGCACGCAGAGCCGCCAGCTCCGGTCAACTACGACCACAACCATCCCCCTGCGATCTCTGCTGTCCTCGTGCCTGGCGAGCCCCGCAACGATCTGGATGAGGGGCTTGCGTGGAATGATGTGGAGCTTGATGACTACGAAGGTGACCCCCCCGATTTCGGCGGCATGCATCTGTTCTTCTGGGGCTTCATTCGGTATCGCGGCACGTTCACAAGCGGACACACCACCCGAGCGTGCTGGCGATACGATGAGCGAACACGCCGGTTCGTCGAGTTTAACGGTGGGCGCGAGTACAACAGTCAAACCTGAGGAGTAAGGAAGCGGGATGGCAAAACATGGTTCGATCATTGAAGAGTTGGAGCGAGAGCGAACGAACATTGATCAGCTTTGGGCAGGTCTTGGAGGTCGCCAAGTCCGTGTCCATGCGGTGGGTGGCTCCGAGGCCGTTGTCACAGCCGAATATGTGGACGGCCTCAAGCAAGCCTCGAACGCGCTCAACAAAGCAATTACGGCCCTAAGGAACATGGATATCTGAAGGCGATAGATTCACGATGTGCCGGCCCTCCATCACCTATGATGTGCCGATCAGCATCCTCTACGGGCTTGGCGCGATAGCTACGCGCAACCACCACGGCTTGAGCTGATTGGGGATACGAGCCCAGACGACCGCGCCGCGTGAAGGTCGAACTGTTGACAATCGATGCGAACGTCCGGAAATTCGGCGTGCGTTGCGCGCTGCGTGTCCCCCGAACATCGGCGCGCATGGCGTTTGTCTCGTGGACGAAGCTCCTTCGGCAGCTTCAACCGGACGACAGTCAGGATCTCGTCGAGGCCTTCGAGGATGCTGGCCGCTACGCCGGGCCATTGCTGGTCGAGTCGACGCGCGAGATCGCGGATCAATTTTTC
>NZ_JBWJZD010000075.1:0-17852 GCF_056429065.1 Bradyrhizobium sp. USDA3010 | reverse complement strand
CCTCCAACGCGTTCACGAAGTCGGGTCGAAAAGCGGCGAAAAAGCCGAAGCGTTCGCGCGCGCCTTCACCCCGACCGGAAATGTTCCAGCTGCCCCGCCCGGCAATCATGAATAAGACGGGCTAGCTTCATGGCCGACCTTACATCTGGCACGGTGACTGACTTAGAGCCTCGTCAATGGGCCGCTGGCTTTTCGGCTCATCTCACCTATTGTCCACCACCGAGCGAGTGCACATAGACCGCAAGTGCCTTGATCGTGATGGGATCGAACCTCTCGCTCCAGGCCGGCATGATGCCCGCGCGGCCATAGCTGATCGTCTCGATCAACGTCTCCTCGTCCGAGCCATACAACCAAATGTGGTCCGTCAGATTCGGCGCGCCGAGCTGGTTGCCTTTGGCGTTCTCGCCATGGCAGACCGCACAATTGTCGGCAAAGATTCTTATGCCGGCCGCTGCATCGAAATTGGCGACTGTTGACAGGCCGGACAGCGATCGCACGTAATTCGCTACCGTGACGATCTCATCTTTCCTGAGGATGCCGTCGCGGCCGAAGGCCAGCATTTGCCCTTCATGGGCCTGGGCATGTCCGGACCGTGCGCCGAACTGGATGGTCTGATGGATCTGATCGAGCGATCCGCCCCACAACCAGTCATCGTCGTTGAGATTGGGATAACCCTTGGTGCCCTCGCCGCCGCTGCCATGACATGGCGCGCAATTGTCCGCGAACGCCGTCTTGCCCCGGGCACGGGCCAGTGCCAGCAGGGCCGGGTCCGTCTCGATCTCTGTCAGAGACACTTTGCCGAGAACCGCCATCTTCTCGCCCCGCAGCTTCTCGAGCCCGGCAAGATTGATGGCGACGCTCGCGCGGGCCGAATAATGAAATACGCCGGTCGTGTAGCTGGAGAGGAGCGGCCAGGCCGGATAGACGACCCAATAGGCGATCGCCCAAAGAATGGTGGCGTAGAAGGTCGAGATCCACCAGCGCGGCAGCGGCGTGTTGAGCTCTCTTATGCCATCCCATTCGTGCCCCGTCGTGGAGCGGCCGGAGATCCGATCGAAGTCGCTATGGTCGGTCATGGTTTGTCAATCCCGGCGCAGCGGCATGCGCGCCGCAGATTCAAAACGCCGCTTGTTGCGGAGCCACAGCGCATAAACAACGACGGCCATGAAGACACCGACGAACAACGGCGTCCAGAGCGTCACGACGAAGCTTGACGCCAGGCTCTCGATGGAAATGACAGCTTTCATCACCGGATCCTTCAGCGCAAATTGGCTTTTTCGTCGTAGAGCTTGAAATCGATCAGCGTACCGAGCATCTGCAAATAGGCGATGAGCGCATCGAGTTCGGTCGGATTGCCAACGCTTCCGTCGAAATTGCGCACAGCTGCCTTCGGATAGCGTTTCTGGAACGAGGCGAGGTCCGCGCTGTCAGGATCGAGCTGGGTCTTCAGGTCAGCGACCGCGTTCTTGATCTGATCTTCGGTATAGGGGACACCGACCGCCCGGTTGGTGCGCAGATGTTCCGTCATGTCGGTCAGGTCGAGCTCGGTGTGCGCCAGCGTCGGGTATCCAGGCATGACCGACCGCGGCACGATGGCCCGCGGATTGGTCAGATGCGTGACGTGCCATTCATCGGAATATTTCGCGCCGACGCGTGCGAGGTCCGGGCCGGTACGCTTCGAGCCCCATTGAAACGGGTGATCATACATGCTCTCGGCGGCCAGGGAGTAATGTCCGTAGCGCTCGACCTCGTCACGCAATGGCCGGATCATCTGCGAGTGACAAACATAGCAGCCTTCGCGTACGTAGATGTTGCGGCCTGCAAGCTCAAGCGGGGTATACGGTCGTACGCCCTCCACGACCTCGATCGTACTCTTGAGGTAGAACAGCGGCGTGATCTCGACCAGTCCCCCAATCGCGATCACGGCAAGGATGCCTGCGATCAGGATGATCGAGTTCTTCTCAAAGATCTTGTGTCGGTTCCAAAGAGACATGCGATGACCTATTCCGCGACTTGGAGCGCTCCAGTGTCCTGGATATGATCGGTTTGCTTGGCATTCACGGTCATCCAGAGATTGGCGGCCATGATCAGCGCACCAATCAGGAACATTGCGCCCCCCGCGGCGCGGATGACGTAGAAGGGATGCATAGCCTCGACCGACTCGATGAACGAGTATTCGAGGAAACCTAGCGAGGAATAGGCGCGCCACATCAGGCCTTGCAGGACACCAGACACCCACATCGCCGAGATGTAGAGAACGATCCCGATCGAGGCGATCCAGAAGTGCCAGTTGACGAGCTTGAGGCTGTACAGCTCGCGCTTCCAAAGCCAGGGAATCAGGCAATAGAGCGCACCGAACGATACAAATCCGACCCAGCCCAGCGCGCCGGAATGCACGTGGCCGACCGTCCAGTCGGTGTAATGGCTGAGCGAATTGACGACCTTGATTGCCATGGTCGGGCCCTCAAACGTCGACATGCCATAAAAGGCCACCGAGACCACGAGCATGCGGAGCACCGGGTCTGTGCGCAGCTTGTCCCACGCCCCCGAGAGCGTCATCAGGCCGTTGATCATGCCGCCCCATGAGGGCATCCACAGCATGATCGAGAACGTCATGCCCAAGGTCTGCGTCCAATCCGGCAGCGCGGTGTAATGTAGATGGTGAGGGCCGGCCCAGATGTAGAGGAAGATCAGCGCCCAGAAGTGGATGATCGAGAGGCGGTAGGAATAGACTGGGCGCTCGGCTCTTTTCGGAATGAAGTAGTACATGATCGCCAGAAAGCCGGCGGTCAGGAAGAAACCGACCGCGTTGTGGCCGTACCACCACTGAAACATGGCGTCCTGCACACCGCCCCAGGCGACGTAGGATTTCGAACCGAACACGGAGACCGGTAATGCGGGATTGTTGCCGAGGTGGAGCACCGCAATGGTGAGGATGAAAGCGAGATAGAACCAGTTGGCGACGAAAATGTGCGGCTCTTTCCTTTTCACCAATGTCGCCAGGAACACAATGAGATAAGTGACCCAGACGATGGTGAGCCAGAGATCGGCGTACCATTCGGGCTCGGCGTATTCCTTCGACTGGGTAGCGCCGAGCAAATAGCCGGTGCCCGCGATCAAGATGAAAAAATTATAGCCAACCACCACGAACCACGGCGCAAGATCGCCGGCGAGGCGCGTGCGACAGGTCTTCTGCACGACGTAGAAGGAGGTCGCGATAAGCACGTTTCCGCCGAACGCAAAGATCACGGCCGATGTATGCAGCGGGCGGAGTCGGCCGAAGCTCGTCCAAGGCAGATCAAAATTCAGTGCGGGCCAGGCAAGTTGCGAGGCGATAAAAACGCCGACCGAAAAGCCTGCGATGCCCCAGAACATCGCCATCACTGAGGCGAATTTGATCGGAGCGAGATTGTAATTCGGCCTCCCGTTAATCTGCGCCGGCGGCAATAGCGCCGGGCGTTCATAGTAGCGATTGAGGATAACGCTTGCGGCGGACAGACTGGCGGCGGAAGCGAGCAATGCGTGGAAGCTAAATGCAGAATCGTGCCCCATCGCCCCCGCGAAATAGCAAACATAGGCAGAAACAGCGAATACCGACATTAGGCCTGCTTCACCCATGGTCATGGATTTCGAGGCGACGGATGGGCTTGTCATGTCTTGGCCTTTTTTGAAAGCGGCGCTTGCCAGGAGATCACATTTTCCGGGGACGGGGCGATCGAGCGCGATCAGTTGCCCAAACGCTGCGGAACGCTGCCGATCTCACGCGCGAGCGCGCGCAGAGTGTGTTCGTTAGGACAGCCTTTGAGGGGATTTACAGACTTATGCCGCTTGAGGTCGGCCGCGCAGCGGATCTTGGTCTGACACAGGCCGCATACCCGCTGCAAATCGCGCAACACGTCTCCATGGCAGGCGGCCAGCGCACTCTCGGAAAAGCCGGCAAGTGCGAGGCGCTTGTTTAAGAGTTCAGCAGAGCCCGGACTTTGCGCCATCTTTCGAAAGTCGGACGTGGATAGATTAAGTTCACGCGCGATCGCGTCAATGTCGTGCGCACCCAAATAGGCTAATTCTGCTGTCCGGGACAGGTTCGCCCGCAACCGGGTGAGCAAATTCTTGAACCCCCAAGGGCGACCGACAAATCCAGATTGGCTAACCATGTGTCATACCCCTCAAAGCGCCATAGCTGCCGGCGGCAGACTTGTTTTTGACATGCATCAAATAGGACCCGTCCGTGGGAGAAAATCGTCGATCCAGATCGCCCCTGCCGGACGACGATGCGCTGCAACGAGCCCGCAGAGCCGCAGGCCGGCAAATGTCGGGGAAGTCTACAAGGGTGTCGCGGACAAGAGGGCCGCCTGCTCAATTGGCGACAACATCGCGAGCTATTTTTCTCGATCGACGCTCGAAGACGCTTGTAAGAATCGTGCCTGGATTGGCGGATTGTCTCTACGATCAAAATTCGCGGACTTCCCAGGCCGAGCTCAGGCTAACCACCCCACGCCGGGGGCAATGCAGGCGGGGTTCGAAGCTCCATCGCATCAGCGAAGATGGTCCAATCACGGACACCTTTTTGCTTGCAGAAATCGGTTTCGGCCTGCTGTGCAGGAGCACTCAGCGAGGCTGCATGCACCCGGAACGCAGCCTGACAGGCACGATGCTCGTGGCCGGTATCGTCGCAAACGGTCTTGATGAACCGAACGTTAAATGAAGGCATGATACTCTCTTCCTGTCGTTTGCTTATCTTGCATTCTGCCATCCGTGCCGGGCGAGTGTTTGATTTGTCTCAAGTGGCACCCAAAAAAAGATTGTCGCTCCATCGAGATGCGAGCGCTTTTTCGTCCCGGAGAAGCTGCAAATCACCAAGCGTCCAGGCTTGCCGGATCACATCTGGTTGAGGTGGCTCAGGAACAGCAGCTTCTCGTCTTCTCATGCCTTGGGCCGGCAGAGTTGGAGGCGCTGATCCAGAAAATTCTCAATAGACGGTTGGGGGCAGAATGGACCGCTACGCCTGCGATGGCGATCAATTCCAACTTCAATCGCCGGCAATGTGGAAGCTTGTGAAGCCGCGAACGTTGCATGGTGCTAGGTGGCTCACAAGGCATTCCCGACAGCTCTGGCTGATTGCGAGCCAGCGGGCAAAGGCATTTCTGACCAGCGCCGGCGACCGAGGCTACCGGCGGCGAGAACTGGCCCCACGTAAGCAAATGAGCCGAACCGGCCTCATCTCGCTCCTGATGGTCCACCCTGCCGCCGCAACGGCAACGCCGATGGTCAGGATGGCCCCAGCCAGGGTTTCGATAAGCCCAGGGTTAGAGACTTGTGCGCCATAGCCGATGGCTGCGATCAGCGTGGGCAAGACCAACGATAATGTGAGGCGAGCAATCAACTTACCATCTCCATCGCGATTCTCGCAGCTCAAAGACACGCGTTGTCATGGTGCAATGCCCGTGCGCTGCGCAGCCTCAACATTTACACATTGCGCGTCCTACATTTTGATTTCCATCAAACCCGCTACACGCTGGCGTGTTGTGTGGATCGCGCGGCCCTGCCGAATGACCCGGTTTGCCACGTGTTACCGGCAACGCACTGGCAGCGGCCTCTCGCCCTCGCGCCGTTCTAGACGCGCATCAGCTTCCTTTTGACCTGCATCAATACTGCGGTGGCCGCTTGCGGATAGAAACGACCTTCCAGTCAAGCTCAGACACATGGCAGATAGAAAGACTTGGCGCCCCATCAACTTTTCGTAGCCAAATACCGCCTAGTGAGCTCAAGGACTGCTGGCGGACGCACCCGAGCGAGTTGCACCCGGTCACCTGCGCCGCGTGTGACGCTGGCCACTTCATCGACCCGCGAATCGGCGCGATGCACGGGCCGAGCACAGCTGGCCCATCTGAATGCCATCAAGCGAATTCCGCCGTCATATCGTTCCCACATGGACTCGCCAGACTCACAAGAGCGCACTCGACGGCATCAAGACTCCACGCCCCACGCTGACTTCGTAGGAGGGGAAACTTCCGACCGACAAAGGATATCCGACATGACAGACCACGGCGACAAATGTCCCGCCGCGGGCACGCTTGCAGGAACGGCAGTCCACTCCGGCTGCTCTCCAACAGCAATCAATACCAACCGGCGCTGGCTTCAACTGGCCCGGTTCGACTCGACCGGATCCCGGGGGCTGTTTCGCAGCCCTAATACTTCGGTAGGCGATCGGATCACCTCCCAGCACGACCCGATCGGCAGCGCCACGCCCCCAAGCACCTGGACCGCAACGGGCGTGATCGAGACCATGCGCCGCTCGGGCGAGATCAGCCTGAGCCTGTTGGCGCAGAGCGATCTCGCCCGTAGTATTCGAAAGGTTGCCTGATTTTGTCAGTCAGCGGCGATGATGACCGTCCAGGATCTATTGGCGACTTGACGTGGGAGCGCATTGAAACGGCGCCCTTTGACCGGGAGTTGGAGATCGCGGTGATCGAGGGTAATACCATTCACCGGTTGGTCTTTCCCTGCCGCCGGATCTTCGGCGGCTGGATCAAGGCCACGACCGGAGAGCACGTCGCTGTGCAGCCCACGCACTGGCGCATCTGGCCGAGATAGCGGCGGCTGCCTTGCACAACAGGTAGCGCAACGAAACGCGGCTGCATCCGGTCGCCTCACATAGACAAACTATGTACAGTCGATCGAATGAGAGGTTTGCCAGGAAACATGTCCGACCACATCTGGTACCGCTATGGTTCAGCCGCGGCGGCCGCCGCGCTTTCGCTTGTGCTTCGCGGGGCGCTGGATCCGTATCTTCAGGACCGCACATTCACGATCATCTACCTTCCAGTCATCATTTTTGCCGCTTTCGCTGGCGGCCCCGGAGCGGCCATCTTCGCTACACTGCTTTGCCTCATCATCAGCGCGGCATGTCTTGGGAAAAACCTCATCTCCGATCCTGCAAACATGATCGATATAGCCGGATTCGCGGTCCTTGGCCCCGTGCTCGGCTTCATGGGCGATCGGCTGCGGCGAGAATCAAAGCAGGCGCGGTACCGGCAAGCCCATCTGCAGTCGATCCTGGACACCGTACCAGAAGCCATGATCGTGATTGACGAGAAGGGACTCATTCGCTCGTTCAGCGCCGCGGCAGTGCGTTTATTCGGTTGGTCTCCGGACGAAGTGGTCGGAGCGAATGTATCCAGGTTGATGCCACAGCCCTACCGTGCCGAGCATGACCGCTACATTGAACGCTATCTGGCTACCGGAGAGCGGCGCATCATCGGCATCGACCGTATCGTGGTCGGCGAGCGAAGCGACGGCTCGACCTTTCCGATGGAGCTTGCCGTCGGTGAGGCCAAAGTGCGCGGCGAACGATTCTTTACCGGTTTCATCCGAGACCTCACCGAACGGCGAGCGCAGGAACGCCGATTGCAGGAACTGCAATCTGAGCTCGTGCACGTCTCGCGGTTGACCGCCATGGGTGAGATGGCCTCGTCTATTGCCCACGAGATCAACCAACCGCTCTCCGCAATCACAAACTACATGCGCGGCGCCAAGATGCTGCTGGCGTCAGACAAGCCGGACGCCAACCGTATTGGTGATGCCATCGAACATGCCACCCAGCAAGCTCTGCGTGCCGGCGATATCATCAAGCGCCTGCGAGAATTCGTCGCCAAAGGCGAGACGGAGCACACAATGGAGAATCCGCTCACCCTGCTTGAAGAGGCGGTCGCTCTGGCCTTGCTCGGCGCCAAGGAGCAAGGCGTGCGGGTGACGATCCGCAGCGATCGCGATCTGCCATCGATGATCGTGGACAAGATCCAGATCCAGCAGGTCGCGCTGAACCTGATACGAAACGCGATCGAGGCGATGGCCTCCAGCCCGCGTCGCGAATTGACCGTCGGAGTTGCCAAAGTCGACGGCCTCGCCAGGTTTATCGTTGCCGATACGGGCTCTGGCATCAGCCCTGATATAGCCGACCGCCTGTTCCAGCCCTTCGTCACGACCAACGAGCATGGCATGGGTGTGGGACTATCAATCTGCCGGACGATCATCGAGTCACATGGCGGCCACATCGCTGTGGAAGCCAACCCGCGCGGCGGCACGGTTTTTCAGTTTACCCTGCCGTTTGCGGAAGCTAATGAAGAAGCATGACCATGCGGCGCATTCTTGTGATCGACGATGACGCCGCGATGCGGGACTCGCTCGCGTTTCTGCTTGATGTTAGAGGCTTCTGCGTGGCACCCTATGAGACGGCGAGCGGCTTTCTCAGTGACGCCGCGAGCGGTCCGGTTGACTGCATTGTGTCGGACATCCGCATGCCGGGCATGAGCGGCCTGGAACTGGTCCGCAAACTGAAGGCCGATCGCGTCGACTGTCCCGTCATCCTGATAACTGGTCATGGCGACGTAACGCTGGCAGTCGAAGCGATGAAAGCGGGTGCGGTCGACTTCATCGAGAAGCCCTTCGAAGACGAAGTGCTATTGCGTGCGATCAATAGCGCCTTGGAAGCAAGGCCAACCGAGCCAGCGGACGATGCGGCGAAACTGCGGGCGGAAGCCCGCCTGGCAGAACTCTCGTCGCGCGAGCGTGATGTCCTGCAGGGACTACTGGCCGGCAAGATCAACAAGGTGATCGCCCATGATCTTGGCATCAGCCCGAGAACGGTCGAGGTTTACCGGGCGAACGTCATGGCCAAGACCAATGTTCACAGCATGTCTGAGTTGATGCGAATAGCCATCGCCGCCGGACTCTAGAACATCGCAAGGGACGGAATGTCCTATCAAGCATCGAGCTGTCCGCTTCAACTGAACAGATCGCACGAGCAGGTCATGTTCCTGATGCGCAGGAGCTTCAAATCGACTGCCGATTCTTTGCAGGGTGTAAATTGTGCAACACAGGCGAGTACTATTCCTGGCCGTGGACTATCATGAGGCCCGCTTCTTGCCAGTTTGATCGTGCTCAAGAACGTTCAGCGGCGGTATATGAAGCGGATCATTTGAGGTCTCGGATTCTCCGAGGCGCAGGTCTTTGACTTCGGAGAACGACAATGCTCGGGAACATACTGGTCCACCTTCCGACGGAGCTCCCGGTGCGGGCTGCAATCAACGGATCGATTTCGTTCGCGCTGAGCACCGGCGCGCATCTTGACGTTGTAGCCATCGGCTACGAGAGAACCATTATTCCGCTTCTTGCAATGGGCGTAACGGCAGTTACTGCTGTTTTCGATGTCGAGCAGGCGCGTGCGTTGGAGCGGGCCGAAGCAGCACTTCATATCTTCGACATACAGGCGCGGACTGCCGGCATTTCCTATACGAGTCGTGCGCTGAGCGCGATTCCAGCAGACGCGCGCCGCATCATCTGCGCAAGCGCGCGAGTCCACGACATGACCATCGTTACGCAGCCTCAGAGCGGCTACGATAGTTACGACAATTTTATACCTAGCGAGATTCTTTTCCAGGCTGGTGGGCCAGTTCTGTACCTGCCACCTACTTTCCACGGCGCCTTCTCGATCAGACGAGTAGGGATCTGCTGGGACGGCAGCCGCCGTGCGGCGCGTGCGCTGCACGACGCGAGGCCACTTTTGTGTAAAGCCGATGCCCTCACCATCATTGCGACCACCGCTCCGGACAACGTCTCGGCAGAGAGTTCCACCGCGCATCTGGGAGAGTGCCTTGCAAAATCGGGACTTCCTGCGAAGATCGTGTCACTTCCGACAACGCGGGCAGCGCGGCGCGCCCTCCTGTCGCTTGCGGCCGACGAAGGCCTCGACCTGTTGGTAATGGGGGGATATGGTCGCTCTCGGCTGCAGGAGAGGCTGCTTGGCGCCTCCATGCGGCATATGCTTCGTGCGATCAGCATCCCAGTCCTGATGTCACATTGAGAGCAAAAGGATCGAACGGGCGCATGTTGCCGGGATGCGGAATGCCGTCTCTACGGCGTCACCGGCATTCGACAGCCGCCCGAGCTCAACTTCAGGCTGGATCGCGGTCTCCTCGAACTGTAAAATTGCAGAAGTGCGGCAAGACCGGATGTTGAGCCGTTGAGCTGTATGATCCGCCCAATTGCAGTCCACATGCGCATATCAAGTGATGACGGGCGCCTCGTCCGGGCCATCGAGCGTACATCGATTGGATCACCTCGCCTTGTCAGATTCCCCGGTCGACCGGCCCTGGGTCAGCGTCACCGTGACGAAAGAAACTTTCGGCTGCGGGCCGAAACTTGCGTCGCGCAATCAGGAGGGCGCCGGCGCCCGTTTCAAGACAATCTTCGTATGGCTACGTGTAAATACGTAGGGGTTGTTACTTAGGTAAAACATCCGGATTTCACAATTTGTCCGGAGCGACCAATCTATCTCATCGACATTCGACGCATAGAGTTCGCCATGTACGCCCCGGCTGCCAGCTTTACTGAGAACAGCCCCCATTCGAACAGCGACTTGCGTGGGCAATCAGACGTTCGTGGACCGTTTGGTATGATTGCTACACCGATGAGGTTCACTCGCAATAGCGAGATCTACGGCGAGGACGAAGCAGCCGAATACCTTTATCAGATAGTGTCGGGTGCTGTGCGAACCTACAAGGTTTCCGAAGACCGACGTCGTCAAATCGGCGCTTTTTATCTGCCCGGTGAGATCTTTGGCTTTGAGGCCGAAGAATGCCACATCTCTTCGGCCGAAGCGATCTGCGAGACGCACCTGCTGATGGCGAAGCGTACCGCTGTCATTTTTCGCGGCAGTCACGAGAGGGATCTCGCAAGGCAACTTTGGGAGGCGATGGCGCTTGAGCTACGCCGTTTTCAGGAACGTTCGATGCTCCTGATCAGCAGCGCAGAAGAGCGGGTTGCCACGTTCCTTCTCGATATATCTCGCCGCACGACGAAGAACGCTGCCATCGAGTTGCCCATGTCGCGGCAGGATGTTGCAGATTACCTTGGCTTGACGATTGAGACCGTGTCGCGCACCTTTACCCAGCTTGAGCAGAACGGAGCGATCGTGCTGCGGAGCTCACGCCGAGTCGAGCTCAAAGACAAACTGTCCATCCGCTTTGCGCAGAGCTTTGGCTAAGGCGATTTGCGCCAGCTTTCGACGGCGCACTCCTTCTATACGCCGAGCAGTGTCGGCAAATACAGCGCAGAAAGAGCTCGAAGTGCGGCTTGGGCGATCTGGCACAAATCGCCGCTAGCTACATTTCCTCCATGGAGCACCGCAATGGTCATCGATCGCCTGCTTCGAGAGCATCGCAATATTGATCTGCTTCTGATTGCCCTTCAACGCGAATTGGAGATTTTTGAGCAAGGACATCGTCCGGACTATGAGGTGATCCGCGCGATTATCAGCTATTTCGAGGTTTACCCGGCGGTGTATCATCATCCGCAGGAAGACTTGATCTTTTCCAGGCTCAAGACGCGCGCCCCGGATGCGGCTGCAATGGTGGGTGATCTTGCCCATGAGCATCAGGAAGTCATCGACCGCTTGCACCACTTCGCTCGGGCCATTGATGGCGTCCTGGCCGACCGCGAAGTCCTTCGACAAGACGTCGGCAATATCGTGCGCGACTTTATAGTACGCGAGCGTCACCACATGATGTGGGAAGAACGAGACTTCTTCCCTGCCGCCGTTGCGGCTTTATCGGCTCAGGATTGGAGCGAAGTCGCCTCCGCACTCACCAATCACGGTGATCCGCTATTTAGCGAGACAGCTGAAGCAGCTTCCGACGCGCAAAGAGCGCATATTCTACAATTGGAAAAAGAAGCTGAGGCCGAACGGAGCACACTTGCGTTTTCGAGCGCGTTGGCCGGCAACCCGCGACACAATGCGGAGAGGGATGGACCACATTGATCGCTGCCGCTTTTCGGCAGGAAAGTGGACATCATTTCATGGGACTCGAAATGAAGATCGTCTCGCCGGCTCTCAGGTTACGAACAGGCGATCTGCCTCTGAGCCCAACGATCGTTTGTTTCAACTGGCGGCGCAAGCGGCATGGCCGAACCTTAGAACGGTCAGATTCAAACGTAATCGGCAGTGATCGTAACAGGCTCGACCATACCGCATTGGTATCGCGCGAAACGGGCTCTGCGAGCCGATGGAGACGCGCGATAGCGGCCAGGCGGGTGCGGCGAAACAATCTCCCTCCGCAAGCCTTGCCTGGCACGGGCTGAATTCGTGGGCTCGGGGCCGGTTCGGATCGCGGCACGCCGTCGCGAGATACCCAGATCCCGGAACGTTCGCTCTGAACAGCAGAGCTTGCGGATGTCAATTTCGATAAAGATCCGTTTGCTGCTTCGTTTCGTCTCGTTCTCGCTCGATTTGACCATCATGAGCCATGGGAGGTGCATTGCCAAGGAGGTTCATTCCTGCAGTGCGACCGCTTCATCACAATTCAAAGCATGATGTATGCGCGGCGGGCATGACCTACCGGCCGGCCCATAAGTAACTGCGATATTTGAGGCAGCGCAAAGCTTACCATGCATCTGTCCGATAATCGGGCGCCCAGAGAGCGAGAGAGGCATCCCAATGCGACCGGACCTAGCACAATCCTACGGGCAGCACCGACTACCGCGCTACACCAGCTATCCGAGCGCCCCTCATTTCTCAGCATCAGTTCGGGAGGTCGACTATCAAGCTTGGCTCAAGTCTCTCGACGGCCAACGGTCCGCCTCGATCTACGTGCACGTGCCATTTTGCCGAAGCATGTGTTGGTACTGCGGCTGCCATACATCTGTCACGAAACGCGACGATCCGATCGCGATCTATGCAGCTGGACTACGCACTGAAGCCTACCTCGTTGCAGAGGTCATTGGCCAACGACAGCCAATCTCTCATATCCACTTCGGCGGTGGCACGCCAACGATCATGACACCTGAAACATTCGCCGATTTGGTCGGTTCGTTGCGTTATTCGTTTGCCGTCCTGCCTGATGCCGAGATCGCCGTGGAGATCGACCCGCGCATGTTGAGCAATCCGATGGCGGAAGCCCTGGGCTATAGCGGGGTCAACCGGGCAAGCCTTGGCGTGCAGAGCTTCGACCCGGTCGTCCAGCAGGCCATCAACCGCCCACAGAGCTTCGAACAGACCGCAATTTCGGTCGAGCGGTTACGCCACGCCGGCATTTGCCGGATCAATTTCGACCTGCTGTATGGGCTGCCCCGACAGACGGTCGATTCGTGCCTGGATACCGTCGGCAAATGCCTCGAGTTGCATCCGGACCGGTTTTCCGCCTTTGGTTACGCGCACGTTCCGACCTTCAAGAAGCATCAACGCAAGATCGACGAATCCACTCTGCCCGACAGCGTCGAGCGCTACCTCCAATCCGAAATGGTAGCGCACACTTTGGTTGACGCTGGATACGTACGCGTAGGCCTCGATCACTTCGCCTTGCCGCATGATAATCTCGCTGTGGCGGCGAAGCAAAGCAGGTTGCGCCGCGATTTCCAGGGATATACTGACGATTGCGCAGGCGCCCTTATTGGCCTCGGTGCCACCGCCATCGGCCGCCTGCAACAGGGGTTCGTCGCGAATGCTGTCTCGACAAGGGATTACCTCGCTCGCATCACCGAGGATCGGCTCGCGACGGCGAAGGGCTATTTACTGACCGATGATGATCGCTACCGGGCGGAGATCATCGAGCGAATTATGTGCGACATGACAATCGATCTCTCCGAGACGTCTCGCCGTCACGGCAGGGATCCGGATTCGGCCGTTGTCGATCATTCCCGGCTTGACAGCCTTATCGCAGATGGCGCCGTCGTGGTCGACAACGGCCGGCTTTCCGTAGCCGACGGCGCCCGGTTCCTGGTCCGGTGCGTCGCCTCAGCGTTCGACGCTCACCTTGCTCGGTGCGGGGCTACGCACAGCCCGGCGGTCTGATCGTGTGAACGGCGGGCTTACCACTCCAGCGACCCCGCACTTCGGTCACCAGTGAACTGGCTTATGCGCGGTTCGGACCGCCCCCGTGATCGTGGAGCGTCCGATTTGTCCGCCACTTTCACGGTCGCGCGTCGATCCGCTCATGCATTCTAAACAGAGTTCAAAACCTTCGCCATTGAGTGGAACCGGACAGCGACTGCCTGCGCAGTGATCAACAAGAAGCCACTCATGCATTGGCTGCTTGAGTATTTTTTGCGGTCGCGTTTGCTCGTATGGTCGCGCCGATCCAGCGGCAGGAAACCGCGTTAATTGCACTTCGCCTCGGTCGGTACGAGACGGCCGGGCGTCGCCATCCGCAGTCTTTGCTCGGCTCGGCAAACCCTTGTGAAGGTGCTCATCGCAGGCAAACCTTGGTTTAGTCTTCCGATACTCGACTACATCGGTCGCATACCACAGCATGATTGAGCTATGCTGAGCCGTGCTTTAACTCGGGTTCAGATTTACGGCGAATGTCCTCGCCGGCAATCGGACCATCGGCTGTCCTCCCTCCGCCGATGGAAGTCGGCGATGTTCAGCGTCGCTCCTCTCAGACTTAACTTTCGCCCGGCCTGCTAAGCGCGGCCGGGCTTTTTTCTGTCGTGCAAGCTCGGTCGAGATGATCCAGAGCGCAACGCCCTATGAGCGGATCAGCGCCCTGGAGGAGAGAGCCAAGCGCAGGATCAACGACTTGGCCGATCAGATGCCGCGCGCAGTTGCCGGGCGGCGGCGACCATGTTGATCAGCGCCGGGCGAACCTCCTCCCATTTGCGCGTCTTCAGACCACAGTCCGGATTGACCCAGAGCTGCGAATCCTGCAACCGCTGTCGAGCCAAGGCCATCAGCTCCTTCATTTCGCCTACCTCGGGAATGCGTGGAGAATGGATGTCGTACACGCCCGGCCCGATCTGATTGGGATATTTGTAGTTCCTGAACGCGTCGAGCAGCTCCATCTTCGAACGCGACGTCTCGATCGAGATGACATCCGCATCCATTGCAGCAATGGCGTCGATGATGTCATTGAACTCAGAATAGCACATATGCGTATGAATCTGGGTTTGATCTGCAACGCCTGATGAGCAAATGCGGAAGCTGTCGACGGCCCATTGAAGGTAGGCCGCCCACTCCGATCGGCGCAACGGCAATCCTTCGCGGAGGGCAGCTTCGTCGATCTGGATCATGCTCGCACCGGCTATCTCGAGATCGCGGACTTCGTCGCGTATCGCCAGTGCGATCTGCCGGCAGACCTCGCCTCTTGGAATATCATCGCGAACAAACGACCAGTTCAAGATCGTTACTGGCCCGGTCAACATCGCCTTCACCGGCTTGCTGGTCAGTGATTGCGCGTAGAGCCACCAATCCACAGTGATCGGTTTTGGCCGCAAAACATCTCCGAATAGGATCGGTGGCCTGACACAGCGCGAGCCATAGGATTGCACCCAACCATTCCTGGTGAATGCGAATCCGGCGAGTTTCTCGCCGAAGTACTGCACCATGTCATTGCGCTCAAACTCGCCGTGCACGAGCACGTCCAGACCAATGTCCTCCTGCCAACGCAGAGCGCGCGCAGTCTCCTCCTTGAGGAATTTGTCGTACTTCTCGTCGCTCATGGCGCCTTGCGAATGTGTCGCGCGGGCATTACGGACCTCTGGGGTTTGCGGGAAGGATCCGATCGTCGTGGTGGGAAAGGCAGGTAGTCTAAAGCGCTTGCGTTGGATCTCGGCTCGACGGACAAATGGGCTGGCGCGCCGGCGCATGGCCTCGTCGATCGCTTGCATCCGCACCGCAAGATTGGCATCACGGATCTTTGGTGAAGTCCGACGGCCAGTCACGGCCGACTGCGATTCAGCAAGACTTTGAGCAACATTCTGATCACCCGCGAGTGCCCGCGCCAGGATCGCAAGTTCACGCATCTTCTGTACCGAAAAGGCAAGCCAACTCTTGAGATCGGATGCAAGTCCGGTCTCGAGTTCAACATCGACGGGCACATGGAGCAGCGAGCAGGACGGAGCGATCTGAACACGATCCCTGCCTAGCTTCGCAATGGCGGGATCCAGTTGCTGGCGGAGCGCCGACAGGTTCGACCGCCAAATATTTCGTCCGTCGACGACGCCGAGGGACATGACGAGATCACTTCGCCGAGCAGCAATGATCCGGTCCAACAGGTTCGGTGCGCGAACCAAATCCACGTGCAGTCCGGCAACGGGCATGTTCAAAGCTGTGTCCAGATTGTCGCCGAGATCGCCGAAATAGCTCGCGACCATGATCTTGACGTTTGGTACTTCCCTGGCGAGCCGATCATAGACGTGCAGCAAAGATCTTCGCGTCCCCTCCTCCAGATCCAGGACCAGGCAGGGCTCGTCGCATTGAACCCAGTTTGCTCCCCTTTTGCCTAGTTCTTGCAGAACCTCGATGTAGACCGGTAATAGCTCATCCAGGAGTGACAGCGGCTGGAACGCAGGATCCGGACTCTTGCCAAGTTTCAAGAATGTGACCGGCCCGATCAGGACAGGGCGCGTCTGGAACCCCAGGGCCTTGGCTTCCTCATACTCCTCGATAGGCTTGCGAGAGGATAGGTGGAACGTCTGTCCCCGATGAAATTCAGGAACCATGTAGTGGTAGTTGGTGTCGAACCACTTGGTCATCTCCTGTGCGGGCGCGCCAAATCCGCCCGATCCGTGGCTGCAACTGGTATTCTGGCGATCGCATTGTGAACCGCGCGCCATGTCGAAGTACGTCTTGAGCGAAACCGATTCGATTTTCGACGCGTAGACTTCCGGGATGGCACCAACCATGACAGAGGTGTCGAGCACTTGGTCGTACAACGAAAAATCGTTGGACGGAATGACGGTGACACCGAGGGATTTTTGGCGGGCCCAGTTCGCAGCACGCAGGCCAGCTGCGTCCTCGAGCAATTGCTGTTCGCTGATTGCGCCGGCCCAGTAACTTTCAAGCGCGCGTTTGAGCTCGCGTCTTGGACCGATCCGAGGCGTTCCAAGCGTGGCAACCGGAAGGGAGAGAAGAGACATAGCGCTAACCCCGTAGTTGGGGGCAAAGGCGTTGGCGGACGCAAGCAGGATCGCCCGAGCGGCGGCGGCTTGGCGCACCACCGGGACACCCCGCCCGTGGACGTATATGTGGTCGAGGCAGGTCTCCTGGCTTGCGGGTCATCGCTGCTGTCCGGCCTTCCCGAAGCCGCACGGGCTTCAGTGACTTTGTTGGACAGCGGCTCGTCGCTTACAGTTGCGGGGGCAGCGCCGGCATGTTCACCGGCTTCCCTCTTAGCTCCGAATCCAGCGGGACCGGAGAACCTCTACGATTTGGAATATCGGCAAGAGGCCTCTTCCGTCAACCTCTCAGATGACTCTCTCACGTCAATGCTGCCATCATCAGTCATTCAAATGACCATTTAACGTCGAAAGTTGACACGGTTGGAAGCCTCTCCAATAGAAGCACTCTCCAATGTATGTGGCGAAAGAATTGTCGAAGGCGCAAGTCGCGGCGCTTCGAGTGGCATTTCGGTCTCTCGGCAGTCAAGAACCGGGCCAGGGACAAAACACCTGCGAAAACTCCATCGGGCATACCGGGCGCGCATATTGATCTGCGAACCAACCAATCCTGGTAGGCGATTTGCGGTCTCTGATGCCGATAATACTCGGGCATGCATATCGATTCACCTCAACGAACACCGGGATGCCCGCAATGACAATGGCTGTTCGGAGCGCCGTCGGCGTCCTTGCTGTCACCGCCTTTGCGGTCGGCCCGTTCGGGTGGCCTGGTAAGAGCGTTCATGAATCAATCCGTCAGACAGATGCTCTCGAGAATGTTGAGCAACTCGAGAGGAAGCTAGCCCGTCTTATTCATCAGCGGCTTGTTGAGAGGCTGGCGAGCGTGGCGTAAGCCGCTGAGGTGGCGTAGGATTCGGTTGCTGACACCCACCCTCCGCGCATCCGGGCCGCCACACTCGCCA
>NZ_JBWJZD010000074.1:0-18074 GCF_056429065.1 Bradyrhizobium sp. USDA3010 | reverse complement strand
CGCCAGGCCGGCAAACCGGCCAAGCTCGCCCTCATTGCTGTCGCCAGGAAGCTGCTGACCATCCTCAACGCCATGATGCGCGACCGAAAACCCTACAAGATCGCTCCATCAACATAACAGTTGCCGGCCTTCGCCGGGACGACGCCGTTGCGCGTTCGCGCCCGCGCCCTCTCCCGCTTCAGCCGGCGAGATGTTATGCAGCGCTTCCCTCCCCGTAGCCGGAAGCCTCCCATGTCCACCGCCGTCTCCCCCCTCGCCCCGCCCGACGTTCCCGAGATGCCCGTGATCGCGGGTGTGCGGCTTGCGACCGCTGCCGCCGGCATCCGCTACAAGGGGCGCACCGACGTGCTGCTCGCGCTGCTGGACAAGGGCACCACGGTGGCCGGCGTCTTCACCAAGTCGAAGTGCCCGTCGGCGCCGGTCGAATGGTGCCGCGCCAAGCTGAAGGGCGGGGCTGCGCGCGCGCTGGTCGTCAATTCCGGCAACGCCAATGCCTTCACCGGCAAGACCGGCAAGGCGTCCACCGCGCTGACCGCGCAGATCGCGGCGAAAGCCGTCGGCTGTTCGACGGCGGACGTCTTCCTTGCCTCCACCGGCGTGATCGGCGAGCCGCTCGACGCCACCAAGTTCGACGGCGTGCTGGCGCAGCTCGCGGAGACCGCGACTCCCGATCTGTGGATGGACGCGGCCAGGGCGATCATGACCACCGACACCTTCCCGAAGGTCGCCACCGCGACCGTGAAGCTCGGCAAGGCCAAGGTGACGATCAACGGCATGGCCAAGGGCGCCGGCATGATCATGCCCGACATGGCGACCATGCTGTCCTTCGTCTTCACCGACGCGCCGCTGTCGGCATCCGTGCTGCAATCCCTGCTCAAGGCCGGCGTCGAGGACACCTTCAATGCGCTGACCATCGACGGCGACACCTCGACCTCGGACACGTTGCTCGCGTTTGCGACCGGGGCTGCGGCAGCCAATGGCGCGCCGAAGATTTCGCGCGCCAGCGATCCGCGCCTGAAGGCCTTCGCCAAGGCATTCCAGCAGATCCTCGCCAATCTGTCCGAGCAGGTCGCGCGCGACGGCGAAGGCGCACGCAAGCTGGTCGAGGTCGTGGTCGAGGGCGCGACGACAAAGCCGTCGGCGCGCAGAATCGCGATGTCGATCGCCAATTCGCCGCTGGTGAAGACCGCGATCGCCGGCGAGGACGCCAATTGGGGCCGCGTGGTGATGGCGGTCGGCAAGGCCGGCGAGCCCGCCAACCGCGACAAGCTCTCGATCTCCTTCAACGGCATCCGCGTCGCCAAGAGCGGCGCGCGCGATCCGTCCTACAATGAGAAAGAAGTGTCGGAGGCGATGAAGGCGCCGAAGATCCAGATCAAGGTCGCGCTCGGCCTCGGCAAGGCGAGAGACCGCGTGCTGACCTGCGACCTCACCAAGGAATACGTCGCGATCAACGGCGATTACCGGTCGTAGGGTTCACCGTTATTGCGAAGGGCGAAGTGTCGGACCCGTCATCCTGAGGAGCGCGTAGCGCGTCTCGAAGGATGCACGGCCATCAGCCGGGCCGTCGACCCTTCGAGACGGCCGCTTCGCGGCCTCCTCAGGGTGACGGTGAGAGATAAGACTCGCGGCCTTAACTGCTGATCCGCGCGTCGGCGACTGCCTTCTTGAACAGCGTGTTCATCGCGTCCGCGATGCCCTGGGTCGGGCTAACCTCGAAATAGAAGCCCGGCGACGCACAGGCCTGCATGTTCTGCGCGATCTGGCTGTTCGGCGACGGGCCGAACGGACCCTGATTGAACGGATCGATCCAGGTCATGTACCAGTTGTTGGTCGGCAGCTGCAGATAGGTGGTGTAGAGCACCGCGATCTTGATGTTGCGCTTCTTGATCGCATCGCAGAGCGCCGGATTGATCGGCGACTGGCAGCGATTGCTGCCGGTGATCGGCTTCAGGCAGCTTGAATTCGGCTCGTCGGCGACCCCGTCGGATACGAAGAACAGGTATTTCAGCGGCGCCGACGACGTGCCCGCGCCCGGGTTTGCGATCGCGTTGTTGATCTGGGGGAAAATCGTGGTGAACTGGCTGTCCTTGTCCGCGGTGTAGGCATCGTTGTTGCCGTAGACACCCATCAGATCGATGTTGCCGGCCGCCGACTTCGCGCTCGACAGGCTTGACGACAGCGAGAACAGACTTCGCAGTCCATAGGTCTTCGAGGACGCGCCGAAGTCATAGATCGCCATGCGGAACTGGCTCGAATAGGTCTGGGTCGCCGCCGCGGTGTCCATCAATTGCTGGGTCGCGCTGCGAAGCACGTCGATCCGCGTCGTGACGCCAAGCGATTTCGCCAGATTGTAGTAGTTGTTGGGGTCGTTGTAGTCGTGGCAGGCGAAGGCGCACTGGTCGTTCGGCTTGAAGCTGTTGCCGGTGGTGGCCGTGACCAGCTTGGCGACGTCCGTCGGCGTGGCGCCGACTCCCATCGACGGCGAATTGTCCAGCAGCAGATAGAAATCGATATAGAGCGGCATGTTCGCGGTCGAGGTCGAGGTGCCCGACACGCTCACCTTGCTCCGCCCCAGCACGCCGAGGAACATGGTCGGGACATCTGCCGTGAACTGGACCGTCGAGGTGATGGTGCCGCCGCTCTTGGTCATGGTCGGCGTCACGCTGGTCAGCGTGAAGCCGTTCTGGTTGAAGATGTTGCCGTTGAAGATCTTCCTCGCGTCGGCCTCGCCCGCCGAGATCTCGCCGTCCGAGGTCATGGCCCCGGCCGCGATGAAGCCGGGCGATGCCTTGGCGACCGATCCGACGCTCGCCGCGTCGGTAGCGGATATCAGCTTGCTGCCGATCTGGTTGGCGCGGGAATAGTCGACCGCGCATCCGACCGCGACGAGCAACGGCAGCAGGGCCAGACCAAAGATCATCGCGATGTTGCCGGAGCGATCGCGGCGGAAACGGCTGACGGTCCGGAGCAAGGCGCGCATGGGTTATATCGGCAGAGAAATTGATGGGCTGATAAATCAGGACCTTCACCCTGCCGGCCGCGCATTAAGGCCGACTTATCGCGAGTGCGGAAAAAGCGCACCGGCACAAATCGATTGGCTGGCGGCGGGTTGCTGGTTAATGAAAGCTTGCAACATCAGAAGGAACATTCGTGCTGCATGGCTGACATCAAGCTGACCCTCGTCGTCGCCTGCGCGCTGGTCGATGCCGACAAACGCGTGCTGCTGGCGCAGCGTCCCGAAGGCAAGGCGTTGGCGGGGCTGTGGGAATTCCCCGGCGGCAAGATCGAGCCCGGCGAGCGGCCGGAACAGACCCTGATCCGCGAGCTGCATGAGGAGATCGGCATCACCGTGAGCGAGCCGTGCCTCGCACCGCTGACCTTCGCCAGCCATGCCTATGAGACCTTCCATCTGCTGATGCCGCTCTACATCTGCCGGCGCTGGGAGGGCATGGCGGTGGCGCGCGAGGGCCAGAACCTCGCCTGGGTCCGCGCCGGCAAGCTGCGCGACTACCCGATGCCACCGGCGGACATTCCGCTGCTGCCGCATCTGATGGATCTGTTGCTGTGATCTTCACCTTCCCGCTTGCGGGAGGCGGGTTGCCAAAATATCGAAAACAACCCCATGCAAAGGAGCCGGCGGTGGCCGGCGTTCGACCAGGCTGCTTGACACGTCGGGCAACTCACGGGTATTTTTCCAATATTCCGAAATCACCGACGCACGCTTGCCGCTGTGCGTCCCTAACGCTTGCTTCCCTTCACTGCCGCCTCCAAACTCGCTTTCGCCGAGCCGGGCTTCAGCGGCTTCGGCTGGCTTTCGTGCGGGGCCCAGCCGGAGAGCCAGACGATGTCGAAGGTGGCGCGGATGCGGCCGTCGGCATCGGCGAAGCGCTCGCCGTAGATTTGCGCCATCCGCAGCATGGTGGCGCGGCGGGTCGGGGTGTGGCGGCGCTCGCGCAGCACATTGGTCGCGCCCATCCGCCTGAGGTCGGCCATCAATGCGAACGCGCTTGAATAGCGCACCACGACGCGGTCGACGTCGGTGACCGGCAGCGCGAAGCCGGCCCGCTGCAACAGCGCGCCGATGTCGCGCAGATCGGCGAATGGCACAACGCGCGGCGACACCCCGCCCTCGCACTCCGCCTCCGCCGCGGCAAAGCTTTGCCTGAGCTCGGTCAGCGTGTCGCCGCCGATCATTGAAGCGAGCAGCAGCCCGTCCGGCTTCAGCGCGCGGCGAAGCTGCGCCAGCACGCCCGGCAGATCGTTGACGAACTGGAAGGCGAGCGCGGAGACCACGAGATCGCGCGACTCGGGCGGCAAGCCGAGCGCTTCCGTCTCGGCGAAACCGATCGTATCGACCGATCCGACTCGCCCGCGCAGGGCGTCCGCGAGCCCATCCCCCGGCGTCCAGACGTCGGCCGCTGAAGCAAAGCTGCGCGACACCGCCAGCAAGCGGTCGACTATGTCTTCTGTGGCCCGCTCAAGCAGGAACGTCGCCGCCCCTTCGCGCCCCGCGCGGGCAAGCCGCGCACCAAGCAATGCGCGATCGAACAGGATGGGAGCCGTGGCCGGGGTCGTTACCATCCGCGCTGGTTACGCCGGACGGCGGTCGCAGGCAATGCGCCTTGAGCCCGTGCGGCTCAAACGCTAGCCTCATCAGCCATGGACGCCGAGGCATCACCGACAAGCTCGATTTCCGGTCACATTCAGCGTGCGCTCGGCACAGTCGGGGGCGCGTGGCTGCGTACCGCGCGGCTGGCACTCGACATCGCGCTGCCGACGCTGTGCGTGTCCTGCCGCGAGCCGGTCCATGGCGAGGGCGTCTGCGCGGCCTGCTGGGCCAAATTGTCGTTCATCGCCCAGCCGTTTTGTCCGCGGCTCGGCATTCCCTTTGTCTACGATCCCGGGCCGGAGCTGCTGTCGATGGAGGCGATCGCCAATCCGCCCGCCTACCAGCGCGCCCGCGCCGCGGTGCGCTATGACGACGTCGCGCGCACCCTGGTGCACGCCTTGAAATACCAGGATCGCACCGACCTGGCGCCGACAATGGGCCGCTGGATGGCACGCGCGGGGAAGGAATTGCTACGGGATGCCGACATGCTGGTGCCGGTTCCCCTGCACTGGCGACGCGGTTGGAGCCGGCGCTACAACCAGTCCGGCGCGCTTGCCAAGGTGATCGCGCGCCAGAGCGGCGTCAAAATGGTCTCCGAGGCGCTGCGGCGCACCCGGGCCACCGAGCAGCAGATCGGGTTGTCGCGCAAGGATCGCGCCAGCAATGTGCAGGGCGCATTCGGGGTCGCCGATGAACGCAAGGCTGACATCCAGGGCCGCCGCGTGATCCTGGTCGACGACGTCCTGACCTCGGGCGCCACGGTGGATGCCTGCGCGCGGGCGCTGTTGCGCGCCAAAGCCGCGCAGGTCGACGTGCTGGTGTTTGCCCGGGTTGTCGATGCCCACCGCGCTCCCATATAATCTGTCATTCAGGTTCAACCGAGCGCACCATGACCGCTGCCATCGAAATCTATACCCGCCCGGGCTGCGGTTATTGCACCGCGGCCAAATCGCTTTTGACGCGCAAGAACGCGGCGTTCACCGAATTGAGCGTCGCCAGCAACCCGTCCTATCGCGACGAGATGTACGACCGCGCCGGCACCGGGGCGACCTTCCCGCAGATCTTCATCGGCAAGACCCATGTCGGCGGCTGCGACGAGCTCTACGCGCTCGACCGCGAGGGCAAGCTCGATGGCCTGCTCAGCAACGGAGGCGGCGCCTGATGAGCACGGACAACATTTTCACTGCCGCCATGGTGCAGATGCGCACCGGATTGCTGCCCGAGCCGAGCCTCGAGCAGGGAACGCGGCTGATCCGCGAAGCGGCGGCCCAGGGCGCCAAATACGTGCTGACCCCCGAGGTCAGCAACATGATGCAGCTGAACCGCAAGGCGCTGTTCGAGCATCTGGCGAGCGAAGAGGACGACAAGTCGCTGCAGGCCTATCGCACGCTGGCCGCCGAACTGAAAATCCATCTGCATATCGGCTCGCTGGCACTGCGCTACTCGCCGGAGAAGGCGGTCAACCGTTCGTTCCTGATCGGGCCCGAGGGCAATGTGCTCGCGAGTTACGACAAGATCCATATGTTCGACATCGACCTGCCGGGCGGCGAGAGCTATCGCGAATCGGCCAACTACCAGCCGGGCGAGACCGCCGTGATCTCCGACCTGCCCTGGGGCCGGATCGGACTGACGATCTGCTACGACGTGCGCTTCCCGGCGCTGTATCGCGCGCTTGCCGAGGCCGGCGCGTCGTTCCTCACCGTGCCGTCCGCCTTCACCCGCAAGACCGGCGAAGCGCATTGGCACACGCTGCTGCGCGCCCGTGCCATCGAGACCGGCTGCTTCGTGTTCGCAGCGGCCCAGGCCGGCCTGCATGAGAACAAGCGCGAGACCTTCGGGCATTCGCTGATCATCGACCCCTGGGGCGAGATCCTTGCCGAGGGCGGCGTCGAGCCCGGCGTGTTCCTGGCCGAGATCGATCCCTCCAAGGTCGAAACCGCGCGCAAGACCATCCCTTCACTTCAGCACGGCAGGCGTTTCGGCATCGCCGACCCCAAGGCCGGCCCGGAGCATCTGCACCTCGTCCGGGGTTCGGCATGATCCGCTACACGCTGCGCTGCGAGCGCGGCCATCAGTTCGAGAGCTGGTTCCAGAGCTCATCGGCCTATGAATCGCAGGAGCGGCGTCACCTGATCGATTGCCCGTCCTGCGGCTCCGATAAGATCGAGCGCGCAATCATGGCGCCGCAAATCGTCAGCAAGAAGGGCCGCGAACCGGCCCGGCCGGCACCGGCCGCCCCGGTCGAGGCGACGCCTGCCGAATCGACGTCGCTGATGATGGCGCAGGAGCGCGAGTTGCGCAGCAAGCTGAAGGAACTGCGCGACCACATCGTGAAGAACGCCGACAATGTCGGCGACCGCTTCCCGAACGAGGCGCGCAAGATGCATTACGGCGATATCGAGCATCGGCCGATCTATGGCGAGGCTTCGCCCGAGGAGGCGCGCGCGCTGATCGACGAAGGCGTCGAGGTCTCGCCGCTGCCGACGCTGCCGGAAGACCGGAACTAGGGTATTGGATCGGTGAACGAAGCGCTCTCCAATCCGCCATGAACCGATGCGCCGCTCTTCAATCACTTGTTCATTTTGATGCACCCATCCCCGATTTGGAGGCGCGCCTCCGATCGTTCGGGTGGGATTCTGATGAAGTTGTGACGTTGACGCGTCGACATATCGCCGACGTGTTGGAGCGGTATACGAGCGGCAGAATCAACGCTACGGCCGTCGAGGCGTGGGCGAACTTAATCGAATGCCGCGAAGACATCCGGATCGAACCTAATCACGAAAAAATTGTCCGCGCGGCGATCCACGATCTCGCCAACCCTAAGCTTCAGGGTAAGTTGCAAGACATTGCACCGAGGATTCTCTCCAGCCTGTCTCAAGGTTCGCCTCATGCCATCTGACACCTTCACCTCCTGGCAGGTCTGGGCGTTTCTCTCGGCCGTGTTCGCCGCGCTGACCGCGATCTTCGCCAAGGTCGGCGTCGAGGGCATCAACTCCGATCTCGCCACCCTGATCCGCACCGTGGTCGTGCTGATCACGCTGTCGGCCATCCTGTTCGCGACCGGGCAATTCACCCAGGCCGGACCGATCTCGGGCAAGAGCTGGCTGTTCCTGCTGCTGTCCGGGCTCGGCACCGGCGCGTCGTGGATCTGCTATTTCCGCGCGCTCAAGCTCGGCCCCGCCACACTTGTCGCGCCGATCGACAAGCTCAGCGTGGTGCTGGTGGCGCTGTTCGGCGCCGTGTTCCTCGGCGAGCGCCCGTCCGGCTATGGCTGGATCGGGATCGCGCTGATCTCGGCCGGCGCGGTGCTGATCGCGGTGAAGGGGTAATCTTACGCGGCGATCAGCAGCGCGACGCCGATCACGATCATGACGATGCCCAAAACCTCACGCAGCGAAAACGGCTGCTTGAGCGAGAAATACGCCACGCCCTGCGCGAACAGCACCTCGATCAGCGCCAGCGTGCGCACATTGGCGGCGGCGGTGAGCGCGAACGCCAGGAACCAGAACTGCGAGGAGAACGCGCCCATGAAGCCCGCGAACATCGACGGCCGCCACAGGCCGAGGATTTTCCGCAGCACGTCGGGCGCGCGCAGCAACAGATAGACCGACAGGATCAGCGTCTGGACGAGCAGGCTCCACATCAGCGTGTACGACGCCGCGGTCACGAACGAGACGGAAGGCACGGCAATGATCGCGCCGCGAAAACTCACCGCCGAGATCGCGAACACGGCGGCGGCGCCGAGGCCGAGCACGGTCGGGCGCAGATCGGCAAAACTCTTCTGCCCGTCCGGCCTGAGCGCGGTGACGACGACGCCGATGGTCGCGATCACGATCGCGATCACCTTAGGCGTCGTCAGATGGTCGCCGAGGAAGATGAAGCCGAAGATCGCGGTCTGGATCGCCTCGGTTTTCATGTAGGCGGTGGTCACCACGAAGGAGCGATCGTTCATCGCCAGCAGCATGAAGCCGGTGCCGACGATCTGGCTGAGCGCGCCGACCACGAGCCACGGCCAGAACGAGTCCGCCGGCCACGGCACGCGATCGCCGGTCAGCAGCACCGCCAGCGCGAAGAACACCACCGCGAACGGCAGGCCGAACAGGAAGCGGATATTGGTCGCGCCCCAGGTCCCGAGCGGCCCGGTCAGATGCCGCTGCATCGCATTGCGCGCCACCTGCCCGAACGCAGCGACGATGGTGAAGGGGATCCAGAGCGAGGCGATTGTGAACATGCGGGATGAGGAAGGCGTGCCGGGGCGGGAGTACGCGCACAGCGTGCCGATTGCCGCCGACGTGGTCAACCGAGCCGGCGCATGACTGGATTGCGCGACATCCACAAGCTCGCTGTCGTCCCTGCGTCCGCAGGGACGACATCGGTTGTGTGGATACGGATCGTCCTATACCTCTTCCGCCACCACCATGTAGTTCACGTCCATGTCGGACGAGACGCTCCATTTGTCGGCGAGCGGGTTGTAGACCACGCCGGCCTGTTCGGTGACGGTGAGGTTGACGTCGCCGAGATAGCGCTCGAGCTCGGCGGGGGTGACGAACTTGCTCCAGTCATGGGTGCCGCGCGGCAGCCAGCGCAGCACGTATTCGGCGCCGACGATCGCCAGCGCGAAGCTCTTCCAGTTGCGGTTCAAGGTCGAGACCACCATCAGCCCGCCCGGCTTGAGCATGACGGCGCAGCGCTTGATGAAGGCGCCGACGTCGACGACGTGCTCGACCACCTCCATCGCCAGCACGATGTCAAAGCGCTCGCGTGCGTCCATCTCCTCCACCGTGGTGCAGCGGTAGTCGATCGACAGATGGCCCTTGTCGGCATGCAGCTTCGCGGCAGCGATGTTGGTGGCGGACGGATCGATCCCGATCACCTGGGCGCCGAGCCGGGTGAACGGCTCGCACAGCAGCCCGGCGCCGCAGCCGATGTCGAGCAGACGCAGGCCGGACAGGCAGCTCAGGCTCTTGGCGTTGCGCTCGAACTTGCGACATGCGGCGTCGCGGATATAGGTCAGGCGCAGCGGATTGATCTTGTGCAGCGGCGCCATCTTGCCGCGCGGATCCCACCATTCATCCGACAGTTTCGAGAACTTCGCGATTTCGGCCGGATCGACCGAGGCGGCGGTGGAATTGGAAAGCGTTGTGGCCATGATTGCGCGCGCCCCTATCGCGCGGTGATCGAATTGCGAAACGACAGCGGCGCGGCGATGGTCTTGATGGTCTCGATGCCCTCGCCGACGCCGCGGATGGTGACGTCGCCGTAATTGAGCAGGCGTCCCATGATGCTCTGGTTGACGTCGACGCTCTCGACCTTGTCGAGGCTCATCTCGAAGGTGCGCCGCTTGATGAAGCCGGTTTTGTGCACGACGCGGAAATTGGTCACGTCAGTCTCGGTCGTCCAGCGATGGAACCAGGCCGCGCCGGTCCAGTACAGCGCCGCGACCGCGACCACGGCGGCGGCCGCAAGGCAGGCCAGCACCAGGCCGTCGACCGTCGTCATCCGGGACAGGATCAAGAGCGCCAGGACCACGATCCAGGCCGCGATCGCCGGCAGATAGAACATCCAGTGCGCATTGGTGGAATACAGCACCTTCTCGCCGGGCTGCAGGATTTCGTCGATATAGCGTCCCATCCAATCCCGCCTTCGAGTTACCTGCGAGTCACCGTTGCGCCACAGCCCGGCCGCAACCGGCAAAACACCCCCAAAAGACCCTCCGGAGACCCCTACCAACCGGCTTGCCCCCGGGCGCGGCGCTATGTATACGCGCCTTTCGGTGCCCGCGCTTGCGGTTTTCGGCGTGGGTTAACCTACTTATCCTCTTAAAGGAATAGACGCGTCGTCATGGGCCGCCTCGTGATGAAATTCGGCGGTACGTCCGTCGCCAATATCGATCGTATCCGCAACGTCGCCCAGCACGTGAAGCGCGAGGTCGACGCCGGCCACGAGGTCGCCGTCGTCGTCTCCGCGATGTCCGGCAAGACCAACGAGTTGGTGGGCTGGTGCACCGAGGCCTCGCCGATGCACGACGCGCGCGAATATGACGCGGTGGTCGCCTCCGGCGAACAGGTCACCTCGGGCCTGCTCGCGATCGTGCTGCAGGGCATCGGCATCCAGGCGCGCTCCTGGCAGGGCTGGCAGATCCCGATCAAGACCTCGGAGGCGCATGCTTCGGCGCGCATCCTCGATATCGACGGCAGCGAGATCATCACCCGTTTCAAGGAGCGCAAGGAAGTCGCCGTGATCGCCGGCTTCCAGGGCATCAACCCGCAGACCGGCCGCATCACCACGCTCGGCCGCGGCGGTTCGGACACTTCGGCGGTGGCGATCGCGGCCGCTTTGCGCGCCGACCGCTGCGACATCTACACCGATGTCGACGGCGTCTACACCACCGATCCGCGCGTGGTGCCGAAGGCGCGCCGACTCGACAAGATCGCGTTCGAGGACATGCTGGAGCTGGCCTCGCAGGGCGCCAAGGTGCTGCAGGTTCGCTCGGTGGAACTCGGCATGGTGCACAACATGCCGATCTTCGTGCGCTCCAGCTTCGACAAGCCAGAGGATATCGACCCGCACGCCAACCAGCCGCCGGGCACGCTGATCTGCAGCGAGGAGGAAATCATGGAAATGCACGTCGTCACCGGCATCGCCTTCTCCAAGGACGAAGCCCAGATTTCCGTGCGCCAGATCGAGGACAAGCCCGGCGTCGCCGCGGCGATCTTCGGGCCGCTCGCGGATGCCAACATCAACGTCGACATGATCGTGCAGAACGTGTCGGAGGACGGCAAGACCACCGACCTCACCTTCACCGTGCCGGCCACCGACTACAACCGCGCCAGGGACACCATTACCTCCGCCAAGGCCAAGATCGGCTACGCCAGGCTCGACACCGCGACCGACGTCGCCAAGGTCTCGGTGATCGGCAGCGGCATGCGCAGCCATGCCGGCGTCGCGGCGAAGGCGTTCAAGGCGCTGGCTGATCGCAACATCAACATCCGCGCCATCACCACCTCCGAGATCAAGTTCTCGGTCCTGATCGACGCCGCCTATACCGAACTCGCGGTCCGCACGCTGCACACGCTGTACGGGCTGGACCAGGCGTAGGGCTTTCCGGGGCCCCTTCCGTTCGTCATTCCGGGGCCCGCGAAGCGGGAGCCCGGAAGCCATCGGCCCGCAGGCCATGTGGTGAAATGGATTCCAGGCTCGACGCTACGCGTCGCCCCGGAATGACGAGGGATGGGATTACGCCGCCTCCCGCGGAACAAGCGGCCCCCGGTACCGGCGTCCCGGAGTTAGAATTTCTCTTAGCGGGCGCAGCATCGGGCTGACGCAGACGTTATTTGCTACTGGCAGGCGTTTTGCTTGGCAAAGCGAGCCTCGATTGGCTATACGGCCAGTCAGGTGGGCTGTCGCAAACTGTGGCACAGTTTGTGCGATCCCGAATCGGCGGGAACTGGCGCGAGCGGCGACGCCGAATGACTAAAATTGTTGTGTTTGACGAGTTTTGCGCCAACGGCCGGCCGGCCCCGTGCGCCGGCCTGGTGGGGAGGGACTGAAGCACATGCGGAGCGCGTCGGGAGGCCCCCGCGTCCTGTTGAGGCGGCTCCGCGAAACCATGGCGGAGCAAGTCTCCGCCCAGGAACGCCTCGACAAGATCGTGGTGCTGATCGCGGCCAACATGGTGGCCGAGGTCTGCTCCTGCTATGTGCTGCGCATCGACAACACGCTCGAGCTCTACGCCACCGAGGGTCTGAACCGCGACGCCGTGCACCGCACCGTGCTGAGCGCGCATGAGGGCCTCGTCGGCCTCGTCGCCAGCGAGGCGACGCCGCTCAATCTCTCCGACGCGCAAAGCCATCCGGCCTTCGCCTACCGCCCCGAGACCGGCGAAGAAATCTACCACTCGTTCCTCGGCGTGCCGATCCTGCGCGCCGGCAACACGCTCGGCGTGCTCGTGGTGCAGAACCGCGCCAAGCGCACCTATGTCGAGGAAGAGGTCGAGGCGCTGCAGACCACCGCCATGGTGCTGGCGGAGATGATCGCCTCCGGCGAGCTTGCCGCGCTGGCCCAGCCCGGCGCCGAGCCCGCCGCGCGGCACTCGCTGCACAAGACCGGTGCGGTGCTCTCCGACGGCATCGCGCTCGGCCATGTCGTGCTGCACGAGCCGCGCGTCGTCATCACCAACTATATCGCCGAGGACCTGCCGAAGGAGATCAAGCGGCTCGACACCGCGCTCGCCAATCTGCGCGCCGATCTCGACCGCATGCTGGAGCGCGGCGACGTTGCCGAAGGCGGCGAGCATCGCGAGGTGCTGGAAGCCTACCGCATGTTCGCCAACGACCAGGGCTGGTCGCACAAGCTGCATGAGGCGGTCGCCACCGGCCTCACCGCGGAAGCCGCCGTCGAACGCGTGCAGTCCGACACCCGCGCGCGCATGCTGCGCTCGACCGATCCTTATCTGCGCGACCGGCTGCACGATCTCGAGGATCTCGGCCATCGCCTGATGCGCCAACTGGTCGGCCAGGACCATGCGCCGACGCGCGAGCAGCTGCCCGACAACGCCATCCTGATCGCGCGCGCGATGGGCCCCGCGGCACTGCTCGACTATGACCGCAAGCGGCTGCGCGGCCTGGTGCTGGAGGAAGGCACCGCGAATTCGCACGTCTCGATCGTGGCGCGCGCGCTCGGCATTCCCGCGGTCGGCGAGGTGCCGAACGCGCCCGGCATTGCCGATCCGGGCGATGCCATCATCGTCGACGGCATTTCGGGCGAGATCTATGTCCGCCCCTCCGCCGAGATCGAATCCGCCTACGCCGAGCGCGTCCGGTTCCGGGCGCGGCGGCAGGCGCAATATTCGGCGCTCCGCGACAAGCCTTGCGTGACCAAGGACGGCCAGCCGATCGAGCTCCTGATCAACGCCGGCCTGACCATCGACCTGCCGCATATCGAGGACACCGGCAGCGCCGGCATCGGCCTGTTCCGCACCGAATTGCAGTTCATGGTGAGCCCGAGCCTGCCGCGTTCGAGCGACCAGCTCGCGCTGTACCGCACCGTGCTCGATGCCGCCGGCACCAAGCCGGTCACCTTCCGCACGCTCGACATCGGCGGCGACAAGGCGCTGCCCTACATGGAGACCGTGGTCGAGGAAAATCCCGCGCTCGGCTGGCGCGCGATCCGGCTCGGCCTCGACCGCCCCGGCCTGCTGCGCGGCCAGATCCGCGCGCTGCTGCGCGCCGGCGGCGGACGTGCGCTGAAGATCATGTTCCCGATGATCTCCGAGATCGCCGAGTTCGACCAGGCCAAGGCGATCGTCGAGCGCGAGCTGACCTATCTGCGCCAGCACGGCCATTCGCTGCCCGAACGGATCGATATCGGCACCATGGTCGAAGTGCCGGCCCTGCTTTACCAGCTCGACGAGCTGCTGAAGAAGGTCGACTTCGTCTCGGTCGGCTCCAACGACCTGTTCCAGTTCCTGTTCGCGGTCGACCGTGGCAATGCCAAGGTCTCCGAACGCTTCGACATCCTGTCGGCGCCGATCCTGCGCGCCCTGCGCGACATCGTGCGCAAGGCCAAGATCGCGAAGAAAGCCGCCTCGCTGTGCGGTGAGATGGCGTCGAAGCCGATCGGCGCGCTGGCGCTGATCGCGCTCGGCTATCGCTCGCTGTCGCTGTCGGCGACCGCGCACGGCCCGGTCAAGGCCTTGATCCTCGACCTCGACGCCAACAAGGCCGAGGCGATGATCAATCCGCTGCTGGACGCGCCGGTCGGCAGCGTCTCGATCCGCGGGGCGCTGACGAAGTTTGCGGAAACCGAGGGGCTGGCCTTGTAGCGACGCTGCCGTCGCCTCCGCCACCCTTCGCGCTTTCAGCAATTCGAGACTCCGCCATGCTACCCGAAGCCAAACTCGACGTCCTGCTCGCCCATCACGCCTCGCTCGAGGCCGAGCTGCTCGGCCAGGTCAACTCGGATCGCTATGTTGCGATCACGCGCGAGCTCGCCGAGCTCAATCCGCTGATCGATGCGGTGAAGACCTATCGCTCCGCCCGATCGGAACTCGCCGACACCGAGGCGTTGCTGGCCGATGCGGGGACCGATCCCGAGATGCGCAGCATGGCGGAAGCCGAGCTGGAGACGCTGCAGGCGCGCATCGGCGAGCTCGAGCAGAAGATCCGCGTCGCGCTGTTGCCGAAGGACGCGATGGACGACCGCAACGTGGTGCTGGAAATCCGCGCCGGCACCGGCGGCGACGAGGCCTCGCTGTTCGCCGGCGACCTGTTCCGGATGTATGAGCGCTTCGCGGCCTTGCAGGGCTGGAAGGTCGAGGTGATCTCGGCGAGCGAAGGCACCGTCGGCGGCTACAAGGAAATCATCGCCGAGGTGCAGGGCCGCGGCGCCTTCGCCAAGCTGAAATTCGAGTCCGGCGTGCACCGCGTGCAGC
The DNA here is from genome assembly GCF_056429065.1 of Bradyrhizobium sp. USDA3010. Classification (NCBI taxonomy): domain Bacteria; kingdom Pseudomonadati; phylum Pseudomonadota; class Alphaproteobacteria; order Hyphomicrobiales; family Nitrobacteraceae; genus Bradyrhizobium; species Bradyrhizobium sp. USDA3010. Next base: position 3,030 of record NZ_JBWJZD010000074.1, on the reverse strand, counting down.
GCGTGCCCGACACCGAGACGCAGGGCCGCATCCACACCTCGGCCGCCACGGTCGCCGTGCTGCCCGAGGTCGAGGACGTCGACGTCGACATCAAGGACACCGACTTAAGGATCGAGACCATGCGCGCCGGCGGCGCCGGCGGCCAACACGTCAACAAGACCGAGTCCGCGATCCGCATCACCCATCTGCCGACCGGCATCGTGGTGATGATGCAGGACAGCCGCTCGCAGCACAAAAACCGGGCGTCGGCGATGAACATCCTGCGCTCGCGCATCTATGACGCCGAGCGCCAGCGCGTCGATGCCGCGCGCTCCGCCGACCGCAAGGAGAAGGTCGGCTCCGGCGACCGCTCGGAGCGGATCCGCACCTATAATTTCCCGCAAGGGAGGGTCACCGACCACCGCATCAATCTGACGCTCTACAAGCTGCCGCAGGTGATCGCGGGCGAGGCGCTCGGCGAACTGATCGATGCGCTGACCACCGAGCACCAGGCCGCGCAGCTCGCGGCACAGGGCGCGGCGGCGTGAACCGATCCGGTTGCCGGCTGCATTGATCGTCGTCGTCCCTGCCAAAGCAAGGACCCAACCACAGGGCGTCATTGTTGATCCCGATATCGACCCAGACCACCCAGATCGAAGGGCCGCGGCGTACGGGTCCCCGCATTCGCGGGGACGACGAGCGGTCGGTGTTGCGCGAGGACACCGCGTGATGGCGCCTGTGGTCAACGCAACGGTCGAGAGCGCCCGCCGCGCATTGGCTGCGCAGCTGCAATCGGCCGGCAACGATTCCGCCGAACTCGATGCACGGCTGCTGGTCGGCGCCGCGCTTCGCCTCGATCTGACCGGCATGGTGACCGGCGCCAAACGCATTCTGACGAAGGACGAAGCGGATCGCCTCGAGGGCCTCGCGCGGCGCCGTCTCGGCGGCGAACCGGTCGCGCGCATTCTCGGCATCAAGGAATTTTGGGGACTGCCGCTGCATCTGACCGCCGCGACGCTGGTGCCGCGCCCCGACACCGAGACCGTGGTCGAGCGCGCGCTCGAGCTGCTGCGCGCCGACGGCGCGGCGGATCGCGCGTTGCGGATCGCCGATCTCGGCACCGGTTCGGGCGCGATCCTGCTGGCGCTGCTCTCGGAACTGCCCCACGCGCATGGCTTCGGCACCGACATCTCCACGGAGGCGCTGCAGACGGCGAGCCGCAACGCCGCCGAGCTCGGGCTTAGCCAGCGCGCGACATGGATCGCGTGCGACTATGGCAGCGCGCTGACCGGCGCGTTCGACCTGATCGTGTCCAATCCGCCCTACATCCCCTCGGCCGACATCGCCGGCCTCGCCATCGAGGTGCGCGCGCACGATCCCCGCGCGGCGGTCGATGGCGGCGCCGACGGGCTCGACGCCTACCGCGCGCTGATTTCGCAGTCTGCGGGTCTTTTGACCTCGGGTGGATTTCTGGTTGTGGAAATTGGACAGGGCCAGAGCGGCGACGTTGAAGCGCTGATGACGGCTTCCGGGTTATCCCCAACGGGGCCGCCCAAGGCCGATCTCGGGGGCGTTCCGAGGGCCGTTTCAGCCCGCCGGCTGCCCCGATAAAGTCCTATTGGAACGCAAAAAAACCTCTTGGAATATCCCCCGGGAACGACTACGTTCCGCCCACAACATCGGTGCTGGCCCCGTAACCGTTACGGGTGATGACCAGGGTTCAGCAGAGCCCGCCGATCGAAAGGTTCCAGGAACGCAGGTCTCATTGAGCGCAATAGCCGAAGCTGTGCTGCTCTCGACCGCCAAGCGAACGAAAGCCTGTTATTGCGCTTGAACACTTACGCACGAGAACTGGGCCTGTCTCAACGGGCGGAATGATTTTGTCGCTGGCGCGTTTGGCCGGCGGCGGTTGGGGAACGCGTCTTTGCTGAACGCGACTTTGCTGAACGAGATGGTCGGCGACATCGATGCCACTTCGAACGGTATTGCGATTCCGTGCGCCTAGGCGCGCGCCGAATCGGACTCTGGGAATCGGACTTCTGAGAATTCGGACTTCTGAGAAATCGGACTGTGGACTGCAATAACTTCAGGGCTGGAATAAAAGGCGACAGATGAGAAACGGTCAGAACAACAAGCGGATGCGCAACCGGAATAACAACAACAATAACAACAACAATAATAACCGGCGCGGCCAGAATCCCCTGACACGGGTGTACGAATCGAACGGACCCGACATCAAGATCCGCGGCACGGCCTCCCACGTGGCCGAGAAATACGTCCAGCTTGCGCGCGATGCACGCTCCTCCGGCGATCCGGTGGCAGCCGAGAACTACTACCAGCACGCCGAGCACTACTACCGGATCATCGCGGCCGCGCAGGAGCAGTTCCGGCAGAATCAGCAACCGCCGCGCCCCGACGCCGAGGTGACGCAGACCGAAGACGGCGACGACGACAGCGACGGCTATTCGAGCTTCGGCCAGGAGCCGGGCTTCGTGCCGCAGCAGCAACAGCCATTCATGCGCGACAACGGCCAGCAGCCCTACCAGCAGCCGCGGGAGCATCGCGAACGTGACCAGCCGCCGCGCGAGCAGCAGCCGCGGGAGCACCGCGAACGCGAGCATCGTCCGCAGCCGCAGTATCAGCCGCTACCGCAGAACCAGCCGCAGCCGGTGCTGGCCGATGCCGGCGGCGTCGATCGCCTGCCCTCGTTCATCACCGGCGGCGCGCAGCCGCAGGTCAACGGCGGCCCCTATGAAGCCAACAATGGCGGCGCAGAACGCGGCGAACGGAGCGAGCGCTTTCCGCGTCGTCGCCGCCGTCCGCACGGCCCGCGCCCCGACATGGCGGCGCAGCCGGCGCCGAGCGACGACTTCAATCCGGGCAACGAGTAACGCACGTGCGCAGCCACCCTCCCCTGGAAGGGGAGGGGAATCGCACGTGCGCGGCTGCAAGTAGTTGCCAAATCGGGAGAAAGAGATTCTGAAGGTCGCTCCTGATCTAGAGGGAGCGGCCGATGCAACGATTTGCCGAGTGCTTCGAAGATTTGCCCGA
>NZ_JBWJZD010000073.1:0-18325 GCF_056429065.1 Bradyrhizobium sp. USDA3010 | reverse complement strand
TGGCGGGCGTGGTGTTCGCGGCTGAAGGTGATGGGGTTGGCTTTGCAACCGAATCCTACGCCGCATCAGCGCTTTACACCACGCTCGCCAGCCTCTCAGGCGCCTCTGACGAATAAGACGGGCTAGAGACGGAGCTCGGAGTGCAGTTGTTCGTGCGCGGACCGCGCGGCATCGAACTGACGCCATCGGGGCGCGTGTTTCTTGACCATGCGCGAGTGGCTCTGCTGCAGGTCGAGGCCGCCGGCGAAGCCGCAAGGCGCGCCGCCCAGCCGGCGAAATCGGCCTTCTCGATCGGGTTTCTTACCGGGTACGAGATGGACTGGCTTCCGGCGGTAATGGGTATCTTACGTGGTAAGCTGCCGAGCACGGAAATCACCATCCGTAGCGAGGACTCTCCCGACCTCGCGGCGGGATTGATGCGGGGCAAGATCGACCTTGCGTTCATGCGCCCGGAGAAGAGCGCGGCGGGCCTTCAGTTCAAGTTGCTTCGTCATGATCCGATCCTGGTCATGATGCCACGAGACCATCCGCTCGCGGCGCGCTCCTCGGTTCGTCCGAAGGATTTGGCAGGACAGAGCTACATCGGAGTATCTGCGGCGAGGGCGCCAACGCTGCGCTCGGCGATCAATGACTTTTTCACGCGACACGGCTTGGCGATAGAAACGGCGCACCAGGCGGAGAATCTAGCCATGGCTATTTCGCTGATCGCCTCCACTGGGGGCATCTGCCTTCTTCCGCTCTACGCGCAGAACTTGCTCCCGAAAACCATCGTCTGCCGTCCGATTCAGGGTGCGCCGCCGCTGGTCGATCTGGTGATCGGCTACAATGAAGGTAACCGTTCGCCGTTGCTGGAGTTTGTTCTTTCGAGGGTAGACGAGATCAAGTTTCAGGCGTTGAGGCACGAGGGAGGATGATGCTCGAGGAGAGCGCTCCGCTTGAAGAGAAGGCGTCAGGGCAGACATCCGGGATTCCGTTCTGAATCTGGATCTCGAAAATCAGGCTGCGACAAATTAACCCGACGGGCAAATCAGCGCTTCCGTCGTCGGGCAAATCAGATGTTCAATTCCGTCCGTCCCACCCGATCGAGGGGCGCTTCGCGATCGTCACGAGCGCGGTGTGGGATGCGGTGGACGCTGATTGCGCAGTCGACGAATGCGCATGAAGCGGACGGCGAAATCGTGCAGGCCTGACGCCCTAGTGGTAGGTGTCCTCGTGCAAACGCAATTGCGTTTGCGCAGGCGGTGACAACAAAGCCCAGTCTCGCCGGGGAGAGCACGTATAAGCCGTAACCCATCGCGCAGGGAAAGCCGGGTTGTTTCCGGTTACACCTGTGGTCCTACCCCCGTGCTTTCTACCCTGGATCACCCGCTTCGCGGGTGATGACATCGCGTTGTTTGGCATCTTGAATCGCGAACCGTCCATCGCGTCGTCCTGGCGAAAGCCAAGACCCATTACCCCAACTGCGCATTATCGAGCGATGCTGGGGCTACGATCCCGTTCACAATCAAAGACGGTGGTTATGGGTCCTGGCTTTCGCCAGGACGACGATTGTGGATGTGGCGTTGTTCCTTTCGCCCTTTCGGGCGAGGGACACAACTCACACCTTCTGCTTCGCCGCTTCCTTCGCGAGGTCAGGCGCATTCACGGCCGGGATCGCGACGCGGCCGGTGCCGGTATGCTGAAGCGCGGCGGCGGCCTTGTCGTTCTGCATGATCTTGGCCATGACAGCCTGGCCGGCGCGTTCGAACACCGCGCGGTTGTCGATCACGAACTGGCGCGACTTGCGCAGGCCGTCGATATAGCCGTTGATCTCGGGCACCACATAGCGCGCGACCATGTCCCAGCTGCGGCGGGTGTTTTCCGGATTGGCCCAGTCATGGGCGAAGCCGATGATCGAGCCGACGCCGCCGGAGACGTCGACCAGGTTCTTGATCATCTTGATCAGATCATCCGGCGTGCCGATGGTGGAGGCAGCACCTTCGACGAAGGCGGTCTTGTCGACGGCTTCGTCCGGCGAGGCGAACGCGGTCAGGCCCGGCCGCATCAGGGTGCCGACGTTATATTCGTTGTGCCAGCGCAGCAGCCCGGCGCCGGCCTCGCGCCGCGCCTGCTCGCGGGTCTCGGCGATGTGCCAGGACAGCAGCACGCGCCAGTTGGCGCGGCTCACCGTGGTGCCGGCCTTCTTGGCGGCGTCCTCGGCAAACTGCCATTGCTGCGGCAGCGCCATCAGGCCCTGGGTCGACATCGAGCCCAGCGAGATGATGCCGATGCCGTATTTTCCGGCGAGCGTCATGCCCGACGGCGAAATCTGCGAGGCCACTACGAACGGCATGTCCTCCTGCAGCGGCAGGATCTGCAGCGCGGCGTCGTGCATCTCGAACCAGTCGGTCTTCGCGGTAACGCGCTCGCCGTTGAACAGACGGCGGATCACCGCGATCGCCTCGTCCTGGCGGTCGCGCTGGGTCATCGGGTCGATGCCGAGCGTATGCGCGTCGGAGGCGAGCGCGCCGGGGCCGGAGCCGAAGATGGCACGGCCGCCGGTCATGTGGTCGAGCTGCACCATGCGCTGCGCGACGTTAAAGGGATGGTGATAGGGCAGCGAGATCACGCCGGTGCCGAGCTTGATGCGCTTGGTGCGCTCGCCGGCCGCGGCCAGGAACATTTCCGGCGAGGCGATCGTCTCCCAGCCCGAGGAATGGTGCTCGCCGCACCAGAACTCGTCGTAACCGAGCGCGTCGAGCTGTTCGACGAAATCGAGATCGCGGCGGAATTGCAACATCGGATGCTCGCCGATCGGGTGATGCGGGGCGAGGAAGGCTCCGAACTTGAGGCGCGCCATGGATCGTTCTCTCCGGATGATTGTTATCGAGGGCTTTCCGCCAACCTACGGGGTGGCCCGGGGCAAGGCAATGCTCCCGGGTTGCGGCGCCCGCATGGTTGTTGCGCAAAACGGCGGCGATTGCCGCCCTCCGGAATGTTTCCCAGCGCATCAACGCAAATTGGCGCCCGTTCAGGCGTCCGTGATCCCAAGCTTACCTCGCAGGTAATCGAAGGGATGACCGGAATCTGCTGATGTCTGTTGCAACGTCATTTCGGCCAGGACCGCAACACATGCACCAGATCGTTTCGACGCGCGCGGAGACCTCCCGCCGCTGGTGGGTGCTTGCGATCGTCGTCGCCGCGCAATTCATGTTCGGCGTCGATGCCTTCATCGTCAACGTCGCGATCCCGACGATCGCGGCTGAGCTGCACGCGACGCCGGCGCAGATCGAGGCCGTGATCGCGATCTATCTGATCGCCTATGCCACGCTGGTGGTCACCGGCGGCCGGCTCGGCGATATCCATGGCACAAGGAACGTGTTCATCGCCGGCGTCGCGGGCTTCTCGGTGACCTCGCTGTGGTGCGGTCTCGCGCAGTCCGGACCCGAGCTGATCATCGCACGGCTGGCACAGGGTGCGACGGCGGCGCTGATGGTGCCGCAGGTGCTGGCGACGCTGCATCTGCTGTTCTCCGATGCCGCCCGTGCGCGGGCTTTCGGCATCTACGGCATCGTGCTGGGGCTCGCCGGCGCGGCCGGTTTCCTGCTCGGCGGCGTCTTGGTGACGCTTGATCTCGCCGGCCTCGGTTGGCGCGCGGTCTTCTTCGTCAACGTGCCGTTCGGCGTCATCATCATCGCAGCCGCGCTGAAGATCATGCCGACGGTGCCGCGCCGATCCGGCACACGGCTCGATATCCCCGGCGCGATCGTGCTGTTTACGGGCCTGCTGTGCCTGATCGGGCCACTGCTGTTCGGTCACGATCTAAATTGGACGGCGTGGATTTGGCTGGTGATGGCGGCGGGCGTCGCCGTCATTGCGGCCTTCGTGCGGCTCGAGCGCAGCGTCGCGCGCCGCGGCGGCATGCCGCTGATCGACCTGTCGCTGTTGTCGGATCGCGCCTTCATGCGCGGCCTGGTCGCGGTGTTTTTCTTCTTCTTTGCCAACCTGTCCTTCTACCTGATCATGACCATGTTCATGCAGAAGGGCTTGCAGATCCCGCCATTGCAGGCCGGGCTGGTGTTCGTGCCGCTGGCGCTGACCTTCGTGATCGCCTCGCGTCACAGCGGCATGCGCGCGAGGCGCCGCGGCACGCTGGTGCTGATCGAGGGCTGCGCGCTGCAGATCGTTGGCCTCGGTGTGCTGGTCGCGACGGTTCAGGCGATCGCATCGCCGTCGGCGCTCTTGCTCGCGCTGGTGTTGATGATCTTCGGCTACGGTCAGGGCCTGGTGATGGCGCCGCTGTCGAGTGCGGTGCTCTCGAGCGTGAAGCCCGCAAGCGCCGGCGCCGGCTCCGGCATGTATGGCACGACGACGCAGATCGGCAACGCGGCCGGCGTCGCCGCGATCGGCGCGGTGTTCTTCGCCGTGGAGAGCACGACATCAGCGCATCTGGCGTTGTTTACGGCATGCGCATTGTTTGTGCTGTCGATCACTATTTCAGCCGCATTTCTGTCATGGATGCGACGTGCCACAGCATGAATCCGCAGCCGCGTGGCGCACATTCTTGAAAAGTTGGTGCTCAAACAAGGTGCTGAGGCAACTATTTCGATCAGCCTGCAGCGCGATCACGCGTTAACGCCGATTCTCACATTTCCGCAGGGAAAGACAGCGCACGGTCTTTTCATTTTGCAGTGCAGCAATTATCTGATTGGGTGACACAGAAAGAATAAATCACCTCAGGAGTTGCTGTTGTCCCTGGTCAACAACGTCGAATTTTTGCGTCATCTGCCCAAGATGAACGCGTTCAGCGGTCTCGGCGCGCTTGCGCCGGCCGTGCCGACGCCGCTCGTCGAGACGACCGAATTCGGCGTCAACCCCGGCGATCTGAAGATGTTCTCGTTCGTGCCCGCGCAGCTGGCGCGATCGCCCTCGCTCGTCGTGGTGCTGCATGGCTGCGGCCAGACGGCTGCGTCCTACGATCTCGGCGCCGGCTGGTCGACATTGGCGAAGCATTACGGCTTTGCGCTGCTGATGCCGGAGCAGCAGGCGATCAACAACGGCAACACCTGCTTCAACTGGTTCAATCCGCAGGATATCGCGCGCGGGCAGGGCGAGGCCGCTTCGATCCGGCAGATGATCGCGCACATGGTGGGCGCGCATCAGATCGACCCGCGGCGCATCTATGTGACGGGGCTGTCCGCCGGCGGCGCGATGGCCTCGGTCATGCTCGCGACCTATCCGGATGTGTTCGCGGCGGGCGCCGTCATTGCCGGCCTGCCGTTCGGCGTCGCCACCGATCTGCGCGAGGCGCTCAATGCGATGATGCATGCGAGCGCACTGTCCGCGCCCGAGCTCGGCGGTCTCGTTCGCAACGCGTCCACGCATAGCGGCGCCTGGCCGCGGATTTCGGTGTGGCACGGCAGCGCCGACCGCACCGTGCATCCCGGCAATGCCGATGCAATCGTCCGGCAATGGCTCGACGTGCACGGCCTGCCGCTGGCGGCGATGTCGAAGGCGGATGTCGACGGCCATCCGCGCGAGGTCTGGTGGAACGCCGACGGCGAAACGCTGGTCGAATCCTTCTCCATCACCGACATGGCGCATGGCACGCCGCTCGGGCTGGCCGACAATGACGAGCGTTATGGCGTGGAGGGCGCGTTCCTGATCGAGGTCGGGATCTCCTCGTCGTATCACATCGCGAGCTTCTTCGGCCTGACCGACAAGGTCCGTCAGCCGCATATCGCGCCGACCGGAATCCCGCGCGAGCGCGCCGACACGATCTCGATGACGATACCGGTACCTACCGAAGCGCCCGAGGCCGTATCCGGCCGCAAGAGCGACCGGCCGCGCAAGCGACGGAGCAAGGGTGTCGACGTCGGCGGCGTCATCACGCGGGCGCTGACCGCCGCAGGCCTGATGAAGTAACGGTTGATGAAGTAGTTACATCTCGCCGGTCAGGAACGGGTTCGTCATCCGCTCCTGGCCGATGCTCGATCCGGCGCCATGGCCGCAGATGAAGCCGACGTCGTCGCCGAGCGGCAGCAGCTTCTGCTTGATCGACTGGATCAGCGTCGGGTGGCTGCCGCCGGGCAGGTCGGTGCGCCCGACCGAGCCGGCAAACAGCACGTCGCCGACATGGGCGAAGCGCAGCTCCTTGTTGAAGAACGCCACGCTGCCCGGCGAATGGCCGGGGCAGTGCAGGATGTCGAAGGTGAGGTCGCCGATCGAGACCTGGTCGCCCTCGTCGAGCCAGCGGTCCGGCCCGAAATTGCGCACCCCGGTCATGCCGAAGCGCTCGCCGCTCGAGACGACGTTGTCGAGCAGATATTTGTCCGCGATATGCGGGCCCTCGATCTTGACCTGCAGCGCATCGCGCAATTCGGCGGCGCCGCCGACATGGTCGATATGGCCGTGGGTCAGCCAGATCTTCTCGACCATCACGCCGGTCTGCTTGATCGCGGCCTGGATCTTCGGCACGTCGCCGCCTGGGTCGATCACCACGGCCTTCTTGGTCGGCTCGTGCCAGATGATGGTGCAGTTCTGCTCGAACAGCGTCACCGGCACGATGATCGCGCCCGCCTTCGGTTTGGTGTCGGTTGTCTCGTTCATGGGGGCACCATAGGCTACCGGAAAATGCCGTCAACACGCTCGGGAAATGCTTTTGCCCCGGCGTGTGATCCCAAAACGGACCGTGATAAGGTCACCTCCAGCAGAACACCTTCGTGAGCAGGCCGGTATGCGGTTGCTCACGATCATGCGCTAAGTCCTCGCAGTCCGGAACTTCATGACCCAGGCCCCCAACTCACCGCTCGGCGGACCCCGGACCACCGCCCGCGCCTTCTTCGTCGCGGACCGCATCAATACGTCCGGCCTCGAACGTGGCGACGTGCTGGCCACGACGCCGCTGGCGTTTCGCGTCAATGACAATGGTGTGGCGATCCTGTTCCGCTATGGCGTCGTCGTCCTGATCGGTCTCAACGCGCTGGAGGAGGATGAATTCCTGCGCAGCCTGCAGTCGCGCATGACCGGATTGTTCACGCGGCGCGAGGAGGAGATCGCGATCATCGAGCTTGCGGCCGACAGGGAAGACCAGATTCCGCCGGGCGGCCCGATCTATCTGCAAAGCCTGTCGCCGGAGCGGCTGATCCTGGTCGGCGAGGCGCTGGCCAAGAGCGTGGTGCTGGCGCGGCATGAGCGTGAGGTCCGAGCCGTCTTCGACACGACCGAGCCGTTGGCGCGCGAGCTCGCCAAGGGCGGCCAGGTCCGTGGCGGCCGCGTCGCGATCCTCAAGCATATCGGCAACGCGCTGTTGGTGCGGCATCGCGTGGCGGGACCGGTCGAGGTGTCGGAGAAGCCCGACATCCTCTGGGACAAGCCGCATCTCGAGCGGCTCTATGCCCGGCTCGAGGACGAGTACGAACTGAAGGAGCGTGCGGAATCGCTGAACCGCAAGCTCGCCGTCGTGGCCGAGACCGCGCAGGTGCTGACCGATATCATCGACACCAGCCGCTCGCTGCGGCTGGAGTTGATCATCGTCTTTCTGATCCTGTTCGAGGTGCTGATCACCATCTATCAGCTCGCAATCGCCCGCCACTGACGCATTGCAGCCATTTTTCCGTCCCGAATTGTGCGTCATCCCTGAACCGACAGGCCGCCCCGGGGCGCGGAGCGGCCTCAACCGGGCTGCGAGCTTGGGGGGACGGGATGGATCGGGACGACGGGGACTGGTGGCGGCGCGGCATCTTCTATCAGGTCTATCCGCGCTCATTCGGGGATAGCGATGGCGACGGCGTCGGCGATCTCAGGGGGATCATCGCGCGGCTGCCCTATCTGACGCGGCTTGGCGTCGACGCCGTCTGGCTGTCGCCGATCTTCCCGTCGCCGATGGCCGATTTCGGCTACGACATCTCGGATTACACCGGCATCGATCCGCTGTTCGGGACGATGGAGGATTTCGACGCGCTGGTCGCGGCCGCGCACGATTCCGGCCTCAAGCTGATCCTCGACCTGGTGCCGAACCATACATCCGATCAGCATCCCTGGTTCATCGAGGCGAAGAGCTCGCGCGATAACCCGAAACGCGACTGGTACATCTGGCGCGACCCGGCGCCGGATGGCAGTCCACCGAACAACTGGCTGTCGGAGTTCGGCGGCAGCGCCTGGACGTATGACGAGGCTTCCGGCCAGTACTATTATCACGCGTTCCTTACCCAGCAGCCTGATCTGAACTGGCGCAATGGCGAGGTGAGAGACGCGATCTATGACGTGATGCGCTTCTGGCTGCGCAAGGGCGTCGACGGTTTTCGTGTCGACGTGATCTGGCACCTGATCAAGGATGCCGAATTCCGCGACAACCCGCCGAACCCGCACTATCGCGAGGGCCGACCGCCGCACGAGAAGGTGCTGACGCAATATTCGACCGATCAGCTCGAAGTCCATGCTGTTATCACCGAGATGCGCCGCGTCACCGAGGAGTTCGACAACCGGGTGTTGATCGGCGAGATCTATCTGCCGCTGCACCGGCTGGTCGCCTATTACGGCAACGATCTGCGCGGCGCGCAGATGCCGTTCAATTTCGCGCTGCTGTCGACCTTGTGGAGCGCGCGCTCGGTCGAGCAGATCATTGCCGATTACGAAAAGGCGCTGCCGCCGGGTGCGTGGCCGAACTGGGTGCTCGGCAATCACGACCGGCCGCGGGTGGCGAGCCGGGTGGGGCCTGCGCAAGCAGCGGTCGCCGCGATGCTGCTGCTGACGCTGCGCGGCACGCCGACGCTGTATTACGGCGACGAGATCGGCATGCATCAGGTTGCGATTGCCCCTAGCGAGTTGCGTGATCCCTTCGAGAAGAACGTGCCTGGCATCGGCGTCGGCCGCGACGGCTGCCGCACCCCGATGCAATGGAGCGCCGAGCGCTATGCCGGTTTCTCGACGGCCAGGCCGTGGCTGCCGCTGGCGCAGGATTTCGCAAGCGACAATGTCGCAAGCCTGGAGGCGGAGCCGGCGTCGATCCTCAACCTCTACAAGGCGCTGATCGCGTTGCGACGAAGGCTGCCGCAGCTCGTCCATGGCGGCTATGAGCCGGTGACGGCGCACGGCGATGTCCTGCTCTACCGGCGGCGCAGCACCGAGGGCGTCGCCGTGATCGCGCTGAACTTCGGCGCGGTCCCCGCGTCGGTCTCCTCCAGCGCCATCGGCTTCAGTAACGAGGTTCTGCTCTCGACCTTCATGGACCGGCAGGGCGAGAAGGTCGAAGGCGTGCTCGACCTGCGCGGCAATGAAGGCGTAATCCTCGGCCCGCGTCAGGACGACTAAAGCGCGATGAGACCAGGTTGAATCATCATCGCGCTTTAGCTTCGTGTTTGGGCATGATCCATTCGGAAAACCGCTTCACACTTTTCCGGATCATGCCTAACGCGACGTGCGGGGCTCCTTGGTGTCGATATCGCTGCGCTTGAGCAGGTAGTCGAGCCCACCGACCCTGTACCAGCGATAGCCGTAGGCTTCGATCAGAAGCTTGTGACGGCCGGCATCGTCCGCGCGGCTGTGATCCTCGGACAGAAGGTTGACGAGGAGATTGCCTGCGTCATCGGGCAGTCCAGCGTCGAACGAAATCTCGACCGGCTTTTCCGCGAAATTGTGCACGAACAGCACCGAGTTGTTGCGCCAGTCGTAACGAATGATCAGGACGGCAGGATTTCGGGTTGCGATGATCTTGAAGTCTCCCCAGCCGACCTCGGGGACTTCCTTGCGCATGCGGATGATGCGCTCGGTCCAGTTCAACATCGAATTGGGGTCGCGCCGCTGCTTGGCGGCGTTGACGTGTTCATAGCCGTAGGGTCCCTTGTCGATCACCGGCACGCATGGCCGATCGCTTTCGGTAAAGCCGCCGTGCGGCTCGGTCGACCATTGCATCGGCGTGCGCGCGCAAGCGCGTTCGGGCAGGTCGAGATCATCGCCCATGCCGAGTTCATCGCCATAGCGGATCACGGGCGTGCCGGGAAGCGTGCACATCAGACTGTAAGCCAGTTCCAGACGTCGGCGATCGCCGACCAGCATGGGCGCAAGGCGGCGACGGATGCCGCGGTCGTAGAGCTGCATGCTCTTGTCGGGTCCGAATGCCTTGAACACCGTCTCGCGCTGCGCCTTGGTGAGGCGACCGAGGTCGAGTTCATCATGATTGCGCAGGAACAGGCCCCATTGGGCGGTTGCGGGCCGCGGCTTGGTCGCCGTCAACGCTTTCGCCAATGGTTTCGAATCAGCTGACGCCAGCGCGTAGAACAGATGCTGATTGACATGGAAGTTGAACATCATGTGCATGCGGTCGCCGTCACGCCCGAAATACTCCATGTCCGTCTCGGGCAAGACATTGGCTTCGGCGAGGATGATCGCGTTGCCCTGGCGCCATTGCAGGAATTCGCGGAACGATCGCAGCATGTCGTATTGCTCGACCGGCTTGCGCACGGAGGCGCCCTTGGTTGCGATCACGAAGGGCACGGCGTCCATGCGGAAGCCGGAGACGCCGAGTTGAATCCAGAATCCCATGATCTTGAGAATCTCGGCCTGGACATGCGGGTTCGACGTGTTGAGGTCCGGCTGGAAACCGTAGAAGCGATGGAAGTACCAGGCGGCCGCCTGCTTGTCGCGCGTCCAGGTCGATTTCTGTACCCCCGGAAACACCATGCCCGTATTGGCATTGGCGGGCTTCTTGTCCGACCAGACATACCAGTCGCGGTAAGGCGAGTCCTTTGCGCTGCGCGCCGATCGAAACCAGGCGTGCTGGTCCGAGGTGTGATTGACGACGAGATCGATGATCACGCGGATGCCACGTTGCCGGCAGCCATGGGTAAATTCGACGAAATCGCCCAGCGTGCCGTAGCGCGGATCGACGCCGTAATAGTCTGCAATGTCGTAACCATCGTCCTTGCAAGGCGAAGGCTGAAACGGCATCAGCCAGATCGCAGTGATGCCGAGCCCGTGCAGATAATCCAGACGCCGCAGCAGGCCTCTGAAATCGCCGATGCCGTCGCCGTTGGCATCCATGTAGGTGCCGACGGAGAGGCAGTAGATCACGCCGTTCTTGTACCAGAGGTCGTCGATCACCAGGCAGCCCTCATCGGTCCGCTCATGGTGGCGGCCGTGGGATAAGCGGCGAGGCGGCGGCGGGTTCCTGCTCGGAGCGTCGTTCCACTTATCCGGATCATGCTCTCGTGGAATCGGCTATTCTTGAGCGATGGAATCGCCCGCCCGCCAGATCGCGCTTGTGCCCGCGCCCGACCTACGCCAGTCGGAGACCGCGCTGGCGATCGCGCGCGGGACGGCGCGGCTTCTGAGGTCGCTGGGATTTTCCTGCATCAGCGAATTGCCGCTGCCGTCCGGCCGCCGCGCCGATCTGGTCGCGCTGAACGAACGCGGCGAGATCTGGATCGTCGAGATCAAGTCATCGCTCGAGGATCTGCGTGCCGACCAGAAATGGCAGGATTACCGGATGCATTGCGACCGGCTGTTCTTCGCCTTCACGCAGGATCTGCCGTGCGAGATTTTTCCCGCCGACACCGGCCTGATCATCGCCGACGCCTATGGCGCGGATTTGCACTGCGAGGCGCCAGAGCATCGGCTGCCGGCTGCAACCCGCAAGGCGATGACGGTGCGCTTTGCGATGGCGGCAGCGCAGCGGATCAACCGGCTGGTCGATCCGCAGGGGCATGAATTCTAAGTGCAGGCGTTATCGTGATCCGTCATCCTGAGGAGCGCGTAGCGCGTCTCGAAGGATGCACGGCCACCAGCCGGGCCGTTCATCCTTCGAGGCTCGCTGCGTTCGCACCTCAGGATGACGGCGATAAGCTTTACACACCCTATGAAACTACAAAAGCGATGGCCGGGACAAAGCCCGGCCATCGCGAAAACAAATGAAGCTATCGCTTAGCGCGGCGCGCGCTTGGCGAGGATGCGCTGCAAGGTCCGGCGGTGCATGTTGAGACGGCGCGCGGTCTCCGAGACGTTGCGGTTGCACATCTCGTAGATGCGCTGGATGTGCTCCCAGCGCACGCGGTCCGCCGACATCGGATTGGCCGGCAGCTCGGACTTCTCGGTGCCGGTCGCGAGCAGCGCGGCGACGACGTCATCGGCGTCGGCGGGCTTCGAGAGATAGTCGACTGCGCCCATCTTCACCGCGGTCACCGCGGTCGCGATGTTGCCGTAGCCGGTCAGCACGATCGCGCGCGCCTCGGGGCGCTTGCGCTTCAACGCCGAGACGACGTCGAGGCCGTTGCCGTCGCCGAGACGGAGGTCGACGACCGCGAAAGCGGGCGCGGCGCGGCCGATCTCGGCGAGACCATCAGACACCGTGTCGCATGACTTCACCGCGAAACCGCGCGTCTCCATCGCGCGCGACAGGCGTTCCAGGAACGGCTTGTCGTCCTCGACGATGAGGAGCGAGCGGTCGGCATGGTCATTCAGTTCAGTGATGGCGTTCACGGTCCATTTTTCCCTGTGGCAGACGGCTGTTATATGGGGTCCTACTGCGGCGCTGCCAAGGCAGCCGAAAGTCGCGTGCAACTCTGGAAAGAGCGATGCATCCGGTATGCCAGAGTTGCGATTAAGAATCGTTCTTAGGCTTCGGGTTCGTCGGCCGGCGCGGCTTCCTCGAAGCGCTCGCGGGGCCAGACGATCTGCACCACGGCGCCGTGATCGGGGAAGGTCCGATTGGTAAACGACACCTTGGCGCCGGTGCGTTCCAGCAGCGTCCTTGCAATGAAAACACCCAGACCCAGGCCGCCACGGGCATTTTGGGCCTCATCTGCGCCCCGGCGGCGCGACAAATACGGCTCGCCGATCCGCTTCAGCATGTCAGGCGCGATGCCCGGGCCGTCGTCGGAGACGACGATCTCGATCGTTTCGGCGTTCCACCACGCGTTCACCTCGACGGTCTGGTGCGCGAAATCGACCGCATTTTCGAGAATGTTTCCGACGCCATAAAGGATCGCCGGATTACGCGCGGCGACCGGTTCGCGCGTTGCTGCGACAGCAAGCCGCACCTTGATGTTGATGCCGAAATCGCGATGCGGCGCCACCGCCTCCTCGATCAGGGTCGACAGCTTCATGGTGTCGAACGGCGCGCCGCTCGATGACAATTGCGCAATCTTGCTCAGGATGTCGCGGCAGCGCTGCGCCTGTTCGCGCACCGTCTTGAGGTCGTCGGCGATCGCCGGGTCGTGCACCGTCTTCTCGAGTTCGCGCGAGATCAGGAAGATCGTCGACAGCGGCGTGCCAAGTTCATGCGCGGCGGCGGCGGCGAGACCGTCGAGCTGGGTCAGATGCTGCTCGCGCGTCAGGATCAGCTCGGTCGCGGCAAGCGCGTCGGAGAGCTGGCGGGCCTCCTCCGTCACCTGGAATGCGTAAAGGCTGGTGACGCCGATCGCGAGCAGGATCGAGAGCCAGACGCCGATCAGATAGATCGGCGGCAGCACCAGCGGGTCGTCGCCGTCCCAGGGCAGCGGCAGATGGTAGAAGAACAGCGCCGAGGCGCAGGCGACCGCAAGGCAGCCGAGCGCGATTGTCAGGCGGATCGGCAACACGGTCGCCGAGATCAGGACCGGCGCCAGAAACAGGAACGAGAACGGGTTCTGCAAGCCCCCGGTGAAGTACAGCAGACCGCCGAGCTCGACGATGTTGAAGGCGAGCAGGGCCGCGGCATAGACCGGCTCCAGCCGCTGCATCGGGTTGAACGCGACCTGCAGCGCCAGGTTGAGCAGTGCCGAGAACGTCACGATGATGACGCAGGGGACGATCGGAACGTCGAATTCCAGTCCTTGGGCCACGATGAAGATCGCGACGAGCTGGCCGAGCGCGGCGAGCCAGCGCAGCCGCAGGATCGTATCCAGGCGGACATAGCGGCGAGGTTGGCGGAAATCGGAAGCGAAGTCGGTCATCTCAGGGACTTTAGCTGTGCCGTGGGCGGCGCACAAATTCGCGACTTAGCGCAAGGACGCCGGGCAAGCCTTGCGCTTATTGTCGCAATGCCCCAATGACGGCGATATGCAACAGCGCGGGACAGGTCAGGCGCAAGCGCCTGCGGCCAATCAAGCGCCCAACCAGGCGCCCGCGGCCGATCGGGACGGATCGACCGCGATCGACGTTGCGCATCTGGTCAAGATCTACAAGACCACGCGCGCGGTCGACGATATCTCCTTCCGCATCGCGCGCGGTAGCATCACCGGCCTGCTCGGCGGCAACGGCGCCGGCAAGACCACGACGATCGCGATGATCATGGGGCTGGTGCTGCCGACCTCGGGCAGCGTCACGGTGCTGGGCGCAAGAATCCCCGAGCAGCGCTATGATGTGCTCGGCCGGATGAATTTCGAGAGCCCCTATGTCGACATGCCGATGCGCCTCACGGTGCGGCAGAACCTGACCATCTTCGGCCGCCTCTATGCCGTGCAGCATCTGCGCGAGCGGATCGAGCAGCTCGCGGCTGATCTCGATCTGACGGAATTCCTCGACCGCTCCAACGGCAAGCTCTCCGCCGGGCAGAAGACCCGTGTCGCGCTGGCGAAGGCGCTGATCAACGAGCCGGACCTGCTGCTACTCGACGAGCCGACCGCATCGCTCGACCCGGATACCGCCGACTGGGTGCGGCAGCACCTCGAGACCTACCGCAAGACCCATAACGCGACCATCCTGCTGGCCTCGCACAACATGCTGGAGGTCGAGCGCCTCTGCGACCGCGTCATCATCATGAAGCGCGGCAAGATCGAAGACGACGACAGCCCCGAGGGGATCATGGCGCGCTACAACCGCGACACGCTGGAAGAGGTGTTTCTCGACGTGGCGCGCGGCCGCCTCCGGGAGGGCGCGCCAGAGGGCACACCATGAGCGAGATCGTCAGCCATCAGCCGCGCGGCATTTCACTGCAACGCATCAACGCGATGGTGCTGCGCTATTGGTATCTCCTGATGTCGTCATGGCCGCGGCTGCTGGAACTGGTCTACTGGCCAGCCTTGCAGATCATCACCTGGGGCTTCCTGCAGAACTACATCTCGCAGGCATCCGGCTTCTTCGCCAAGGCGGGCGGCACGCTGATCGGCGCCGTGATCCTGTGGGACATCCTGTTTCGCGGCCAGCTCGGCTTCTCCATCTCGTTCCTGGAAGAGATGTGGGCGCGCAATCTCGGCAACCTGATGATGAGCCCGCTGAAGCCGATCGAATTCCTGCTCTCACTGATGATCATGAGCCTGATCCGGCTCGCCATCGGCGTGATCCCGATGACGCTGCTGGCGCTGTTCTTTTTCGGCTTCAACTTCTACGCCATCGGGCTGCCGCTGATCGCGTTCTTCTGCAATCTGATCTTCACGAGCTGGTCGGCCGGCGTGTTCGCCTCGGGTCTTGTGCTGCGCAACGGGCTCGGCGCGGAGAGCATCGTCTGGACGCTGATGTTCGCGGTGATGCCGCTCGCCTGCATTTACTATCCGGTCGAGGTGCTGCCGGTCTGGCTGCAATATGTCGCCTGGACGTTGCCGCCGACCTATGTGTTCGAAGGCATGCGGTCGCTGCTGATCGATCACGTCTTCCGTGCCGACCTGATGGCCTGGGCGTTGGTCATCAACGCCGTCCTGTTCGTTGCCTCTTTTGCAGTCTTCCTTGCCCTTTTGCAGAGCGCCAAGCGCAACGGATCGCTGCTCGGGGGTGGTGAATAAATGTCACTTTCCCGTGGATTCTCGGTGTTTTAGCCCGATATCGACCCCATATTCGGCTCGCGGCGCATTGACGCATTGTTGCGCATTGGTCAGTATGCTGCGGCGCAAAACAGGGGTCTGAAAATACTATGCCCATCGGTGAATTTGGCGGTGCCCCGCCACTAGCGGCGGAAGGCAGCCCGGCACTCACGACGCCGCTGTACTGGATGTATGAGATGGCGCATGCGTCGCTCAATCCGGTGCGCGCCGTCACCGACGCCACCAAGATCCTGTTTCAGAATCCGCTCAATCCGTGGACGCACACCGAGTTCGGCAAATCGATCGCCGCCGGTTGCGAATTGTTCGAGCGGACCACGCGCCGCTACGGCAAGCCGGATTGGAACCTGCCGACGACCGAGGTCAACGGCATCCGCACGGCGGTCGAGGTTCGCACCGTCTGGGAAAAGCCGTTCTGCCGTCTGCTGCATTTCGATCGCAAGCTGACGCGTCCGCTGCGCTCGCCGCAGCCGCGCGTGCTGATCGTGGCGCCGATGTCGGGCCATTATGCGACGCTGCTGCGTGGCACGGTCGAAGCGTTCCTGCCGACGCATGAAGTCTACATCACCGACTGGGCCGATGCGCGCATGGTGCCGCTCGCGGAGGGCCGGTTCGATCTCGACGACTATGTCGACTACGTGATCGAGATGCTGCACGCGCTCGGCGGCAACATGCACGTCGTCGCGGTGTGCCAGCCCTCGGTTCCGGTCGTTGCGGCCGTCTCCGTCATGGAAGCCAACCACGACCCGTTCGTGCCGCTGTCGATGACGCTGATGGGCGGCCCGATCGACACAAGGCGCAACCCGACCGCGGTCAACAACCTCGCGGAAGAGCGCGGCATCGAATGGTTCCGCAACAATGTCATCACCAAGGTGCCGTTCCCGCATCCGGGCGTGATGCGCGACGTCTATCCGGGCTTCCTGCAGCTCAACGGCTTCATCAGCATGAACCTGGATCGGCACATGGACGCGCACAAGGCGCTGTTCGCCAATCTGGTGAAGGGTGACGGCGATCTCGTCGACAAGCACCGTGAATTCTATGACGAGTATCTCGCGGTGATGGACCTCACCGCCGAGTATTACCTGCAGACCGTCGACCTCGTCTTCGTCAAGCACGCGCTGCCGAAGGGCGAGATGACCCATCGCGGCAAGCCGGTCGATCCGTCGAAGATCCGCCGCGTCGCGCTGATGACGGTCGAAGGCGAGAAGGACGACATCTCCGGCCTCGGCCAGACCGAGGCAACGCACGCGCTCTGCACCGCGATTCCGAGCCATCGCCGCGTGCATTATGTGCAGAAGGGCGTCGGGCACTACGGCGTGTTCAATGGCTCACGGTTCCGCTCCGAAATCGTGCCGCGGATCTCCGATTTCATGGTTTCGGCGGCCAATACGCGGCTTTCCCTGGTCGCCGCGGCCGAATAGGTATCGCCGCGGCCGCGATTATCGCGGTCGCGCAAGTCACTGATTTAACTAAAAGAATCTCAAATCAGCTCAGGCTCAAGTGATGAATTTGATTTCATCTCTTGGGCCTTTTTCGTGACTCCGATTCATCGAAAAAAATCCGGTTCCGCCCCCTGCCGGTAGAGGTCAATTAACGGCCAACCCCTGTATATTGGGCAAATGATTTGTTTTTGCGCCGAGCGCTTTCCTTGGCGGCGGATATGGCAAAGTTCGGGCGAACTCCTGCTCCCCGGACTCTCAGAAATGGCTACTCGCGCGCTCCTCTATCGGCGGCCTGCCGAACCCGCGACCGTATTGGTCAGACACGGCTCCCAGTTCTTCACCGTCAGGCTGCGCCGGCACCGGCGCGCGCGCCGCTATACGCTCAGGATTCATCCAACCGATCGCGAAGCGATCCTGACCATGCCGCCGCGCGGCACGATCGTGGAAGCCAAGGAGTTCGCCAATATCCATGGCGGCTGGATCGCAGCCCGTCTTGGCCGTTTGCCGAAGGCGGCGCCGTTTCAGCCCGGCACCGTGGTGCCGTTGCGCGGCGTGCCGCATCGTCTGGTGCATCGCTCGGGAGAACGCGGCACGGTCTGGACCGAGACGCGCGACAGCGGCGAGAAGGTCCTGTGCGTCGCCGGTGGCGTCGAGCACATGGATCGCCGGGTGCATGACTTCCTCAAGCGCGAGGCGCGCAAGGATCTGCAGAAGGCGGCGCAGCTGCACGCCGCGGAACTCGGGGTGCGGGTCCGGCGGATCTCGATCCGCGACCAGTCGAGCCGTTGGGGCTCGTGCACCTCGGCCGGTTCGCTGTCGTTCTCGTGGCGGCTGATCCTGGCGCCGCCCTTCGTGCTCGATTACCTCGCCGCCCATGAGGTCGCGCATCTCGTCGAGATGAACCACTCGGCGCGGTTCTGGCGGGTGGTCGACAAGGTCTGCGCGTCGGTCACGCGCGCCAAGAACTGGCTCGACACCTACGGCAACGACCTGCATCGCTACGGGATTCAGGAGTAGGCGGCGCTGTCTCCGCTGTCATCGCCCGCGGAATGTTTAGACCGGAGACATGGCTGACACCTGTTCCGACACATCACTGACAGGTTCGCCATTGGTCAAGTCGATTGATGCGACCTGCCAGCTAGCGAAGAAGATTCCGTAGTTGCCGTCGCGATCGAG
>NZ_JBWJZD010000072.1:0-18433 GCF_056429065.1 Bradyrhizobium sp. USDA3010 | reverse complement strand
AACCAGCCGGTGTGATATCTCTCGTCATGGCGTTGCTCTCCTTTATGGAATCAGCACCCCGAGCCTACCGGCTCAAGGTGGGCAACGCCGACCTCTTCAGAAATTCAACAGAACCCGGGACATCCCCCCCGAACTCTCCCCGCGCAGAGCTTTGTGCGGATCGGCACGTAGGCCCACAGCATCGTCCGATATTACGGGAGTGGATGTCTGCGTATGCGTTGTTCGGTGCCCGTGACATCCTGGAAGCGATGTAGAACCGACCAGCTTGCGCAAGAAGCGACTTAGAATGGAGGACAATTTTGAGGTGAGTCCTGAATTGAGGGCAGAGGCGTTCAGTGATGGTAGCGGCCGGTCAGGAGACCTGGTTCGCCAACTGACCCTTTATTCGTTCGGCCTCTTCCCTCGACAGTTTCTCGGCCCAGTCGCCGTTTCTTAAAAGAGCCGGCCCCTTGCGTTCTCGATCGTAAACCATCCAACCTTTGGTGCCCTGACGAACGATGAACCGTTGTGCTGCCAATTCCCGGACGGCCTCCAGTTGTACCTAGAAAAGAAGCTTCGACACGGGCAAAATGCCTAGGGCGAGGCGTTGGGCTGCCGAGAGCCAGAAATCAACTCAAGACCCGATCATGACGTGTGCAAAGCTGCAGTGGAGCTGGCGGCTTTATGAGGATATCGAGCGTGGCGCGCTTCTCCGGTAAATGCGACGATCGCGGAGATGCTGCTGATCAGATCCGCGCTTAATTCCTTGGGGGTGCCGGGTCGGCGAACTCTAGTCGAAGCCTATCCGCGCGCTTCCGCCGTGCTCGGTTCCGGCGCGGTACGAAGTATTCGAGGCGCCAAAGATTGGAGGCATCGGAAATCGTTCGTCCCGTCGTTAACGGCCGAGCAGACGCCGTTCTGAAGCGCCCGAGACAATTTTCTGATTGCTATCGACTTAATGACGCGAACACACCGTTTTCGTGCGCGGTTGTCAATTATGTCAGTTGCGGCCACGTATCCAAAGTATTATGTCGCTCGATCCAATTACGCGCCTTGGATAATGTGGGTTTATCGTGCCAGCCAGCATGGTAGTCGAATTCGCGGATGGACTGTTCAGCAGTTCGTCCGCGAATCGCTTCGCGTCAGCCTCGCTTGGAAAGGTTCTGGTTTCTCGAATGGGGTATCGATTTGGCCCCTTCGACTGGTTGAAGGAAACATACCAAGTGTGTTGTAGCCATATCCTTTTCGTGCTCATCGGCCGATGATGGTGGTCATGCCTCCATCAGCAGTCAATTGCGAGTATTGGTAGTTGATCGTTTGCGGCAATTGTCGTCGATGAAGGAGCTTGACTATTTGGCAGGTCGTCGGATCCACCCAGCGCAGAAGGGCGGCAAGAAGATCAGGTTACACCGGCAGACTTGACCACGCCTCGCGCCGCGGAAGCCTGAACAGGTTCAGGCCACGCCTGCTGATGTCCTCAAGCTGAAATGTGCCCACCTGGATGCGACGCAGCCGGCGGCAGCGAAGGAGGGTGTCATAAGGAATGTGTAAGCAGGTTTCTGTGAGTTTACCCTACCGAGGAGACTCACATGACGACGATAACACCTGAACTGCTTGATCAACTGCTTGCTAACTATGAGAAGCCCGAGGACCTGACCGGAGACAACGGGCTGTTCAAGCAGCTGAAGAAGGCGTTGATCGAGCGCGCGCTCGCCGCCGAGTTGAGCGAACATCTCGGCTATGAGAAGGGCGATCCGGGCGGTCGAGGGACGGGCAACAGCCGCAATGGCACCAGCAGCAAGACGATCCTGACCGAGGACGGCGAGATCGAGATTGCCATACCGAGCGACCGCGCCGGCAGTTTCGAACCGCAGTTCGTCGCCAAGGGCCAGGACGCGGTTCGATGGCTTCGACGACAAGATTCTGGGCCTATATGCCCGCGGCATGACGGTGCGCGAGATCCAGGGCCACCTGGCCGAGCTCTGCGGGGCCGAGGTCTCACCCGATCTCATCAGCCGGGTCACCGATGCCGTCCTCGATGAGGTGCGGGAGTGGCAAAATGGCCTTCGTGTCCCGGAAGGACCGCAAGGCGATCCTGCCCGCGATCAAGGCGATCTACCGGGCCGAGCACGCCGATATTGCGCTTGTCCGCCTCGAGGAGTTCGAGGCGGAGTGGGGCAAGCGCTATCCAGCGATCGGAGCGGCCTAGCGGAGCGCCTGGGATTACGTCGTGCCATTCTTCGCCTTCGCACCGGGCACCCGCAAGATGATCTACACCACCAACGCTGTGGAGGCGCTGCATCGCTCGTTGCGCAAGATCATCAAAACGCGCTCCAAACGATGACGCGGCGCCGAAGCTGCTCTATCTCGCAATCAAGAATGCCGGCCTGCGCTGGCGACGCCCGGTCGAATGGACCTCCGCGATGGGCCAGTTTGCCATCCGGTTCGGCGAGCGCTTTCCGGGAATGACGCGATGACGAACGGCATCACGGCAACGGTCATGATGGCTCGGCACGCCCCTTCGCCGTCAAGTTCCTCGCCTGCGGCGCGCCGCTCCGCGGCTTCGGGACTTGAACGCTCGGTGCGGCCAAGCAAACTCATCCACCATGCCGCTGATGCCTTGTTCTTGATGCCGGGAGACAAATTCACCCTTCACAGAAACCCCTGGCACAAAAGTTCTGACAATCCCAGCGCCAGCGCGGCTTTGGCTCGTCTGCTGCTTTAAAAGTACGGCTTCTTGCTTCTTCTCTTCATACCGCAACTCGTGCGGGCGGTCGTCAGCAGCCGCTCGCACGCTTTTCCGAGGGCGCGACTAGTCAACCGCGCGGGTCCTGTTCTTCCCTCTCTCTTTTCGTCGTGCCCGTTTGGTACGCGAGTTGCTGAGAAACGTGCGGGGTTGGCTTCTCAAACATTCACACTCGCGACCCCATGAGATGGCCAAATCTGCTCAGCCCAGACTTGCGCTTGGGCGGTTTCTCCAAGGCAGCGCCCGCGTCATTTGTAGCCACCGCAGCAACGCGCTGTTATTGATATGGATCGGTGAACTGCGACGTTTGTTTGTAGAAAGCACAACGCCGCCCGCTCAAAATGCATGCGGGCGGCGTTGGCTCTAGCCCCAGGAAGGAAAATGCAAAATCCTGGCTTGCATAGAATATGAAGGGGGGCGCATGCCGTCGCTATCCGTAGGACTCCGGTATCCTCCAATGAATAGGGGAACTGTGCGGCGCGGGGTCTCGGATCAAGCAACTAAGTTGCTCAGGCTCCAGCGTGTGCCGGGCGGGGGGCAAATTTCGTCGTGTCTGCAAAGGACAAGAAAAGGTGGGACTTTTCCGATATTGAGCCGCCGATTCCTTCCGTCTTACCGCGCTCTTCTACTCGCTTCTCGTTGAGCATAGGACACGGTGATCTTCCCCCAAAAAAATGGACAGGGTTAAGCTGCGCTCAAGGACCGGAACCGAGCAGGTGCAGCGAGGCGTGGTACGTCTAGGCGGAAAATCCGCGCCAACCGCGCGGCAGGAAAACCACGCACGGGGACGCCGAGCGCTCCCGCGATATGGACAGCGAAGCTGTCGGGCCCGACAATGGCGTCTGGCCTAGCTAGCAAGCCGCATCGCTGCAAGTCTTGACACCTGCGCCGCCGCTGTCGAAGCTTATGCTAGGCTAAAGCTTTGGCGTAAGCGGTGGCCGCGGACCTTGTTGATGAACTTGAGCTGCCAAGCGATAAGGCGCGCTCAGCAGCAACTGAAAAAGCGCTCTGTTGGCTTGATAGACGGCGGTGGAGCGATTGCGTGCTGAACCCATCATCACCTGCACGCCTTCGGCGGTGTGAAGGGACCATAACCACCTTCGACCGCGCCGCCTCACGAAATATTCGAAGGGCGGGAGAGTCGGATGGTTAGCCAGCTTCATTTCTGACGATTGCTCGTTTTGGTCTTCCGGATGCCAGAGCGGGCCTTCTCCAAGCGGTGCCTCACTGCGGCCAGCCCGGCAATGAACTCGCTTGATCCGTCAGGGCCGAATTCGTCAAAAGCCTGCACGTCCAGCGCCTCCTCTCGAGGCGTCAACCTTGCGCGATGCTTGCGCGTTTTGGCGGTCAGCGACATCTGAACTACTCGCGCATCGGCTGTGGATGGCTTGCGCCGCAAGAATCCCTTTTTCTCCAAGATTTTTGAGTGGGTCGTGACGAAGGAAGGATCGACGTGCATCAAGCGTGACACCAGGTTGACGGACACACCTTTTTCTCTGCCCAGATAGTCCACTGCCATCAGGATCATCCACTGTGGCCCAGTGATGCCAAGCACATCGGCACGAAATTTGGCGAGTTCTTCGAGGCAGGCACTGATCGATCTGATCTCCCACATGAACGGCCGGAATATCTCCTGTCCGTCAGTGGAGGTACGATAAGGCGCGGTTGCTGGACTAGGTAAATCCGGCGGCATCGTGGGCCAGGGTTCCATCCTTTACAGACTTCCATTAGCGCGGATTAGAAATCGGGACAACGCCGCAAGAACAAGCAAGTCAGATAGTTGGTACAGTTCGGACAGATGTGGGACTTGCGACGGGCAGGTTGGTAGACGTGCAAAACGCTCATTGTGTTGGCCGAGCAGCGGCAGGCAGTTGCGCCGGGACCGATATCGCGCGCTGAAAAGATCCGATCCGTCCTGCCATTTGAGATGCCCTCGTTCTTTGTCCCGCTCGCCGGCCTGTCCGCTCTATCTGTCGAACTTCTCCGGTGTACGCCGAGCACCAGGCAAGTGCATGTTGCATTTACGTCTTCAATGGGCTGGCAAGCAGAATCGCGTCGACTGTATCTGATATCGCCCCATGCCCCGCGGTCGTTGCCCGGCAAACTTCCGTATAGTTCATTCCATCTTTCTCATATGCGCAGCAAATCTTCGTGCAGTTGCGCTGGTCCTTGACTTCGCCTTAACTGTCGAGCAATCGGCGGCGATCACAGCTGTCAGACGCTTCTGCGATCCCCGCCCAACCGATTGAACTTAACGGCTCTCAAATCATGAGTGGCAGGCGAAATCCTCGTGGCAGTAACGCTTGGTATGCGAGCGGACGCCTCAACTGAGGCTACAGCCGGACTTATTTCGCTCAATCGAACGCGGCTCGCTCTTCAAAAGGGACCTGAATTATGAGTTGTGCTTCTGGCCGTTCGCCTGCGGTCTGCTTTCTCCTCGGACTTCCACGAGCCGGGACGACACTCCTGGCGCACCTGCTCCAATGCCATCCAGACGTCCTGGCTCCGCCTGAACCCTGGTTGATGTTGGCACTTGAAGCTTTTGGAAGGGTGGATCAACGCCACCCGGCAGGACCCTCGTTGATTGAGGTCGCAACCTCCGAATTCCTGGAGCGCATCGATCGGACGATTGCCATCCGGGCTTTTGCCGATGCAGCATACGGTCAGTACCTGACAGCAGCGGGCAAGCGGATCATCATAGACAAAACGCCACGCTATTGGACGGCGCTCGAATTCCTTGAACGTGTCTATCCAGAAGCGTCACACATCCTTTTGCTGCGCAATCCTTATGCCATCGCGGCTTCACTGAAATCCACGTGGGGCATCCCGCTTCGGGCCGAGAGCTCCTATTCGGTCAGCGTCTCCAGCCTCGCCGATCTCATGCTCCGGCTGCCCGATGGCATCATATCTTCACTCGCCGATTTGGTTCTGGGCTTTCCCAGGCTGGCAGCGCACCGAACGCGCGCGCAGACACAGCTGGTGCGATATGAACTCCTGGTGGCGCATCCGGACCAAGAGATTCGGCGCCTGCTATTGGGGCTCGGCTGTGATCCGGCGGCCGCCGCATATGCGAGCATGGGACAAGTAGATTATCTTCGATCCAGCAGCTTCGGAGATCGAAAGATCCTGGAACGAAACGCGATCGATCAAAGCTCTATCAAGACATGGCAATCCCAACTAAGCGTCGAAGAGATGCAAACTGTGACCGATCTGGTCGGCACCAAGCTTTTGACAGAACTCGGCTATGAGGGGGAACTGCTGCTTGCACAGCAAGCCGGAGTTGTCGATAGGGGACCACATCTAACTGAACTCTATCGACAGATATTCCGAACCTGGTGGGATTTGCGAGCTGGCAAGGCGGCAGCATCGTCCGGGCCATCTCAATCCGAGCAAGTCCACACTGCTCGGCAGCTTCCAGAAAACTTTCGTGCCACGTGCGACATGGCCGTGGTGCAGGCGCAAGATCTGTCCGCCCCCAGCTTTGCCGAAAATTTGCTGCTGGCCGATCCAATGAAAGCGCAGCTGCAACAGGCACTGTTGGCGTCAGAAGCTGATCGAGCTGCAGGGCTCGATGCTATTCGGACTCGCGACGCAGCTATTGAGATTTTGCGAGGCGAGGTCGCGCGGCTTGAGCAGATCGTCAATATGGCTTAGGGTGATGGATGCTTGCGATCAAAACACGCTGGCTGATTTAGCCAGACTTCCTACCACTCAACGAGTTGATCTGCGCCAATAACGTGTGAGGCAGGCGCCGGCGGCACCACGGTGGAATGCGACATGCCCCGAGAGTGTCAGTCAGTCCGCTGCGCAACCGGCATTTGATCGCTTGGATAGCGACGCGCACCGGCGAGCTCGCACCCGACATTCCTCCTCTGGGCCGGGGCTGCAGAACCGAGATCCTGTCGAAAAGAACACATATGCTGCCAAAACATCTGCGCCGTCTTGAAGCCGAATCGATCGAAATCATGCGTGAGGTGGCCGCCGAGTTCAAAAGGCCGGTAATGCTTTACTCGATCGGAAAAGACTCGAGCGTTTTGCTGCACATCGCAATCAAGGCGTTCTATCCGGCAAAATTGCCTTTCCCCCTGCTTCACGTCGACACGACCTGGAAGTTCCGCGAGATGATCAGCTTCCGGGACGCGACGGCCAAGCGGCTCGGCGTCGAGCTGATCGTCCATGTGAATGAGGAGGGTATTGCGCGCGGCATCAATCCGATCGACTCCGGCTCGGCGCTTCATACCCAGGTGATGAAGACCGACGCCCTGAAGCAGGCGCTCGAGCTTTACGGATTTGATGCCGCGCTTGGCGGAGCCAGGCGTGACGAGGAAAAGAGCCGCGCCAAGGAACGGATACTGTCCTTCCGTTCGGCCGGACACGTATGGGACCCCCGCAACCAGCGGCCGGAGCTCTGGAGCCTGTTCAACACGCGGATACGCCAGGGCGAAAGCATGCGCGTGTTTGCGATGTCAAACTGGACCGAGCTCGACGTATGGGAATATATCATGCTCGAAAAAATCCCGGTCGTCCCGCTCTACTTCGCAAAGCAAAGACCGACGGTGCGCCGAAACGGCGCGACGATCATGGTCGACGACAGGCGATTGCCGCTCAACTGCGATGAGACGCCGCAAACGCGCATGATCCGCTTTCGCACGCTGGGATGTTATCCCTTGAGCGGGGCCATTGAATCCGATGCGACGACGATCGAAGACGTCGTCGCAGAAATGAAGACTGCGTCGGTGTCGGAGCGTCAGGGACGCCTGATTGATACCGATGAAGCCGCTTCTATGGAGAAGAAGAAGCGGGAAGGTTACTTCTGATGACTTCCATAGCAATATCGAAACCTGTCCACCCTAGTGCAAGGGACCAGCTGCGATTCATAACGTGCGGCTCGGTGGACGATGGAAAATCGACCCTGATCGGCCGGTTGCTGCACGACAGCAAGATGATCTACCAAGACCAGCTTGCGGCAGTGAAACGCGACAGCATCAGGCACGGCTGCGCTGACATCGACTTCGCGCTGCTCGTGGATGGGCTCGAGGCCGAACGGGAGCAGGGCATCACGATCGACGTCGCCTACCGCTTCTTCACGACGCCGCGGCGCTCTTTCATGGTGGCTGACACTCCCGGTCACGAGCAGTACACCCGCAACATGGCAACCGGTGCCTCGAATGCGCAGCTCGCAATCATCCTGATCGATGCCCGCAAGGGTGTGTTGGTTCAGACCCGCCGCCACTCCTTTATCTGTTCGCTGCTTGGCATTCGCCATGTTGTGCTGGCAGTGAACAAGATCGACCTTGTCGCATACAGCAAGGTTGCTTTCGATCGGATCGTCGCCAGCTATCTGGTCTTTGCCAGCGGCCTTGGCTTTAGCTCCATTGTTCCGATCCCGATCTCTGCCCGCCACGGCGACAACGTCGTTGACCGGTCGGCTCATACCAAGTGGTATCATGGTCCATGCCTGATGGAGCATTTGGAGAGCGTCGATATCCAGTCCGACACCGCAAGCCAGGCTTTCCGCTTTCCGGTCCAATGGGTGAACCGGCCCGACCCGGATTTTCGCGGCTACGCCGGATCGGTGGCTGCCGGCAGGATTTCGGCCGGCGACGAGATCGTTGTCGCCGCATCCGGACGGACCACCCGAATCAAGCGGATCGTGACCCATGACGGCGACCTTGCCGACGCCGAAGCCGGCGATGCCGTCACCATTACGCTGGAAGACGAGATCGATATCGGCCGTGGCGATCTTCTGTCGCGGCCAGCCGAACGACCCAACGTCGCCGACCAATTCGCCGCTTATCTAATCTGGATGGACAACGAGCCGCTCGCTCCCGGACGAAATTACATCCTGCGGATTGGCTCGCAGACGGTTGCCGGCGGCATTACCGCAATCAGGCATCGGATCGATGTCAACACATGTGAGCACCTGGCGGCCGAGACGCTTTCTCTCAATGAGATCGCGTTCTGCAATGTTGCGACTGCACTGCCCGCTGCATTCGATCCTTACGACGTCAACCGGAAAACCGGATCATTTATCGTCATTGATCGTTGCACCAATCGCACGGTCGGTGCCGGCATGATTGCGTTTCCGCTGCGGCGGGCCAGCAATGTTCCCTGGCAGACGCTTTCGGTGGGCAGGGGTGAGCGCGCCGCGCTCAAGGATCAGAAGCCTTGCGTCGTCTGGTTCACCGGTCTGTCGGGCGCGGGGAAGTCGACGATCGCCAACATGGTTGATCAGAAGCTGTTCGCAATGTCGCGGCATGCCATGCTGCTGGATGGTGACGACCTCCGAAACGGATTGAACGCGGACCTAGGCTTCTCGAAGCCTGAGCGGGTAGAGAACATTCGGCGCGTCGGACACGTCGCCAAGTTGATGCTGGACAGCGGATTGATCGTGATCTGCTCGTTCATCTCCCCCTACAGGTCCGAACGAGACATGGTTCGCAGCCTGATCGGCAAGGACGAGTTCATCGAAGTCTTTGTCGATACGCCAATCGAGGAATGCGCAAGGCGGGATCCAAAGGGTCTCTACTCAAAGGCAAAAGCCGGTGAGATCAAGAACTTCACAGGCATCGATGCGTTCTACGAAGCTCCGATGAGGCCGGAAATTCATCTCAGGACGATGGAGCAGGCCCCAGAGCAAGCAGCGGAAGTCGTCGTCGACGCCGTGATGGCGCGCACTCCTCTGCGATGAGCAGCGATAAACCTGTCGCTTCGTCGTCGCGGATGCCGCTCACCAGCCTACTGGTCTGGCAAAGGCGACTCGGGTTAAGTTGGAGCATCGATCGGATTTGTCGATGCTGAAGGATTAAGATGGTTGCATCCACTCGTCGATTGCCCGCTTCCGGCTATGTGCTCGAAGTCGACGGTCAATTGAAAACCGAATTCGCGACAAGAGACGGCGCCTGGGCAGGAGCGCAAGAGCTCAAGAAGCGCCGTCCCATGCTCCAGGTCAGAGTCTATGACGCCATGACGAAGGACAGAGAGGAAGTCAGCCTTCCAGTCGCCTGAGTGTCTCAACCGACCTTTTTTCTGCGTGCGCGGCTAGCGCCGCGCCAGGTTCTCGTGCAGCGGAGCCGCAGTGTCCTGGCGCCTCGATCTCGTCCGCAATCCGGGATTGAGAGGCAAAGCGGCCTCTTTTTCCTGAGCCACTGTGTCTCACGATCTTCGCCAACGAGTCGCGCGATGCCGGCTGACGGCGGGATAGAAGCCGCACGAAGCGGCTCAGCACGTTAGCCCAGCAGAGCGGCACAAAACCTGCATCGCGAGGGGGCACCAGCCCTGAGAAGTAGGAAATGCCACTCAACTCCACTGCCGTTGCGACCAGCGCGATTGTCCATTTCGTGCTGCGAATGGTCATGATCATCGGATGCTGTATCCGTCGGTTCGTCTTCAGCCTGAACGAACCGGCTTTGACGCGCGCGGCACTTATGAAGCGAGGGACGTTCATGGTCGAACTCATCCTTGGATGCGCTGCCGAGGCAAGATCATGTTCGCATATCTAAAGCTTGCCATAGACGACGCATCGGTTGCCTCGCGTAGTCGAATCATCTCGCTCTATGCCTTCTTGTTGGCCATCAATTGCTTCGCCTGGACTTGGGCCATCGTGGCGCTGTCAGAGCGGCCGACGCTGCTGGCGACAGCGTTGCTGGCCTATGTGCTCGGCCTTCGGCACGCCGTCGATGGCGATCATATCGCGACCATCGACAATGTCGTTCGCAAGCTGATGCAGGATGGCAGACACCCCCTCGCGGTCGGACTTTTCTTCGCCCTTGGTCATTCCTTGTCGGTTGCAGTGGCGGTCGCCGCGATCGCAGCTGCGGCGCTCGCGCTGCAAAGCGGTTTCCAGGAGTTCCGGGCGGTTGGCAGCATCATCGGCACCGGTGCATCGGCCTTCTTCTTGCTGACGATTGCCGCCATCAACCTTGTGATCCTACGGGATGTCTGGCGGAGCTTTCAGCGTGCGCGGCGTGGCGAACACATCGGAGAGCATGAGTTCGATCTGCTTCTGTCCGGTCGTGGCTTGCTGTCCCGGCTCTTGCGCCCGCTGTTTCGCATGGTGACGGCGAGCTGGCAGATGTTCGCGATCGGTCTGTTGTTCGGCCTCGGATTCGATACCGCGACGGAAATCAGCCTTTTCACCGTCGCAGCCGGGCAGGCTTCGGGAGGGCTGAACTTCAGTACGGTAATGATATTTCCGGCTCTCTTCACCGCCGGCATGATGCTCGTCGATACGACCGACAGCGTCTTGATGGTCGGCGCTTATGGCTGGGCTTTCCTCAATCCGATCCGCAAGATCTGGTACAATCTGACCATTACGGCCATCTCAGTCGTCGTGGCGCTGCTGATCGGCGGCATCGAGGCACTCGGCCTGCTCGCCAGCAAATTGGCGCTTGAAGGCACCTTCTGGAGCGCAGTGGACGATCTCAACGGGAGCTTGGCCAATTTCGGCTATCTCGTGGTCGGCATCTTCCTGGCCAGTTGGGCCCTGTCATTTGCGATCTATCGCTGGCAAGGACTCGAAAAGCCGCTCAAGCCGGGGTGAACTCATACAACCAGATGAGCTTCGGCACGCAGAGGCCTCCAAGCTTATGCGCGACCCGATGCGCGAAAGCATCTCGGTCGACGAGTCTCCGCTCGGCATGGGAGCTCCTGCAGATTCATCCCTCTAGTCTCAGACTTGACAGTTTTGTGGGAATAGGATTGTCGCCACAAGCGGGGCTGAACTGAGCCACGCCAGGTCCGGCGGAGGCCATTTGGCTCAACGAATGCCACAGCTGTCCCTCATCGTTGATAGCAGACATTATGTCTGATGGCTCCCGAGCTGCAGGGGCACCGGTACAAACGACATCAGGCGGATGCGCGTTCCAAAGCCCAGCAAGGTAGACGGTTGGATCGTGACGGTCGTCATCAAGAAAAATGGCTATGACAAACGGCTTCAAGCACACAAGCTGCGTGACTGGCGTCGCCGGCGCGACCGAAGCCGTGGCTGTCCAAGAAGGCGGGCATGCCAATGCCGCAATCCTCAGCGGTCCGATGCAAGAGGGCAACTGCGACGGTCCGCGTTCGGCCGACGCGACTATCGTTGCACATGATGGACAAGATCGAGCTAATTATCGCGCGTCTTCGGCGTCATTAGCTCCGTGCGGTCTGACATCGAACAATGTCGGGTTCAATACCACCGGCGCAGTAGCGACGTCGAAATAACCGATTGCAGGCGTTCAAAACTGCATTTGCGCTCCATGGCCAAGCGCGGTTAGTCCCGGCGCTCCACTGGTTCGCTGTGTCCGCAATTGCCGGCGGAGTGGCTTGGTTCTGCGACCAGAACCAGAAACCTCCGAAAATTGCGCTCGAAAATCGCCAATGAAAGAGCGGCAACACCTCTGAGGACATCAGTCATCGTCTGGCCTGCCGCACATCTGGGCTTGTCCGCTTCTTCGCCTTTCGATGTCGTGAAATGTTGGCATCGCTCTTGCTGGTGCACAACAGACTCAGTCGAATGCTTAAGAAGTCGCTCAAGGGGCTCGTGCCGCGTGATCAACTGCTTCGTTTTCCGTCGAACGGCTTTACATGTCCGTCAAGCGCCTCGAGGAGCGAAACGTCCGCGTCTTCGACGTGTCGAGCTCTGATCGACGGCTCGCTAATCGTCGCTAGAGGTGACCGGACGTTGGTTCATCAACTCAGGTGTACTGACCAGCTCCTGCATTTGAAGCGACCGCGGATCGGCCTGCCTACCTCAGGACTGCGGATAGATAGCTATTGTTTTATCGACGACGATCGACGCGGTACACGACCAATGTGGGAATGGGACAATCGAAGACGATCTCGGAGGCGCACCGCGGCAGCGCCACCAGTCTGCGCTGCAGCGTGCGCACTTTCTCGGAACTGATCGCACGAGCCGGAGGGGTGAACGCCGGTGCAGAATGAATCTGTGATCAGGCGGCGGGATCTGCTGGCGCTGATCGGCACCATCGCCGGCAGTCCGGCGATGTATCACGCGATGACGAGCCTCGGCTTCGCATCCGAGTCCGCCTACAAGGGGCCGCTCAAGCTCGCGGGCGATGTCAAGGGCGCTTCCGTGCTGATTCTTGGCGCTGGGCTTGCCGGCATGACGGCGGCGCTGGAACTGCGCAAGGTCGGCTACAAAGTCCAGATCCTCGAATTCAACAGCCGCGCCGGCGGCCGCAACTGGTCGATCCGCGGCGGGGACATCTTTACCGAGCTCGGCGGCTTCAAGCAGACCTGCCAGTTCGAGCAGGGGCTCTATCTCAATCCCGGCCCGTGGCGGATTCCCTATCATCACCGCGCGCTGCTCGATTATTGCCGCCGGCTCAATGTGACGCTGGAACCCTTCATCCAGCTCAACCACAATGCCTATCTGCACGCGACGCGCGCATTCGACAGCAAGCCGCGGCGCTTTCGCAGCATCAAGGCCGATTTCCAGGGCGGCGTGGCGGAGCTGCTGGCGAAGGTCAGCCAGCAGGGCAGGCTCGACGATTTCGTCACCACGGAAGATCAGGAGATTCTGCTGCAGGCGCTGCGCGACTGGGGCGCGCTGGATCGCGACTACAAGTACAACGCCAACCTCGTCTCCGCCGAGTTCCGCGGTTATGCCCGCGATCCCGGCGGCGGTTTGATGGGCGATCCGTTGCCCAGCGATCCGGTCTCGCTGCAGGAGCTGTTGCGATCGCGGATGTGGCGCTATTTGCAGAGCTATGCGCGCTATGATTTTCAGACCACCATGTTCCAGCCGGTCGGCGGCATGGACATGATCGGTAAGGCGTTCGCGCGCGAGGTCGGCGATCTCATCCGCTATAACGCCAAGGTGACGCAGATCCAGCAGAACGGCTCCGGCGTCACCGTGAGTTATGTCGACGCTGCCAGTGCATCCGCGGTGCAGCAGGCGACCGCCGATTGGTGCATCTGCACCATCCCGCTGTCGATCCTGAGCCAGTTGCCGATCGATGTCGGCCGGCCGATGAAAAATGCGATCGATTCCGTGCCCTACGTCGCCTCGGTGAAAATCGGGCTGCAGTTCAAACGCCGGTTCTGGGAAGAGGACGAGGCGATCTATGGCGGTATCAGTTACACCGACCTGCCGATCCAGCAGATCGCCTATCCGAATACTGGCTTCAACAGTGGCGGCCGCGGCATCCTGCTCGGCGCTTACATGCATGGGGGCGCCAATTCGTTCGAGTTCACCGCCATGACACCGGCCGAGCGGGTCGCCAGCGCGGTCGAGTTCGGTGCCGCAATCCATCCGCAATACAGGAACGAATTCGAGCACGGCGTCGCGGTGGCCTGGCATCGCGTGCCGTTCACGCTCGGCTGCGCCGGCCAGTGGACCGAGGCCGCCCGCGCACAGCACTACCGCAATCTGTGCCAGATCGACGGCCGCATCGCGCTGGCAGGCGAGCACGCCTCGCAGCTGCCATGGCAGGAGGGAGCGATCCTGTCGGCGCTCGACGCCATTACCCGATTGCACGAACGCGTGGTGAAGACGTGATGATGCGGGCAGGAACAGTTGTCGCTGCTGCGCTGGCCTTGCCGCCGGCAAGCGCGACCCTAGGAGAGGATAACGCCACGGGCAAGTGCAGCTTCTCCTCGGACCGTGGATTTCTAACCAGCGACGACGCTGTCGACCTCCCTGAGGAGCTGGAGACGCGCTGGATCGGCGATGGCTGCGACTGGCGTCCGTCAGGGAGCCTTGCTTGTCAATGTGACGTCGACAGTGCCGTCTACTGGGAAGGCAACTGGGCGCAACAAGATGAAGGGCAGGCGCGGTGTGCATTCATCGAGTATGGCCTGATCCGAACTGATAACGGCTAGCCGCTGTCTTTTCAAACCGTTCTCTTAAGGCACGTGCGCAATCGATTTCGGGAGGAATAGGCAGATGGGAAATCGTTACGTGCCACTCATTGGGATGGTTGCGTTGGCTAGTCAGCAGTATCTGGCGATCGCGTTCATCTATTCGGCCATTCCTGTGATCCTTCGGGGCAACGGTGCCAGCCTCGAACTAGTCGGCCTCTACGGCACCGCTTTCTTTGCATTCACCGTTAACTTCCTTTGGGCCCCGGTGGTGGATCGATGGAGCCTCAATCGTCTCGGGCTGAGACGTTCGTGGATCCTGTTGACCCAATTCGGCAGTACCATTGTGCTGGCAGCAATGGCATTCTTGAACCCGAAGACCGATTTTGTGTCGCTTTTTCTTGTCTCCCTGGTACTTGCGACCATCGCCGCCACGCAGCGGATCGCGACTTTGGGCTATATAGCCGAAGCTCTCGATTCCAGCGAACGGCCGCTCGGCGCAGCGCTGCTGGTTGGGGCCGGGCCATCGGCCATGTCATCGGCGGCGCCGTCTGCCTCCAATTGATCGAGATGGTCGGCTGGCGTCCAGCTTTGTTGGGTTTGGCGATGCTGCTAGCCGTTTTCGCTGGTTGGGTGTTCGCTATTTCTGAACCGCTCCAACGCAGCGACCGATGCAGCTCGACGCAGCGCCTCTCGATCTCCGCGATCTTTCGCTACCATGACCTGTGGACGACGGCCGCATTGATCGCGCCGGCGGTTATCGGGATCGCTGTGGCGTTCGCGACGGTTCAGTTACGGCTCGTTGATCTCGGCTTCGCCGCGGCAGACATTGGATGGATCGGAGCGCTTTCGAACGTATTGACGTACACGCTGGTAGCGCCGCTGACCAGCGCCATCATCGGCCGAATGGCACCGCAGCGAGGCTTGATCGGGGGCTGCGCAGTCATGGCGATAAGTTTCGGCACACTCGCGATGGTTGATCGCTGCGTCAGCGTTCGCGTAAGCGCCGTCGTGAGCGTCGGCATCGTGTTCGCGGCACTCGCTGTTCAACATGTCACGTTCACGAACTGGTTTCTCGGGCTCGCCCGGCCGGGCAAGGCGGGCACAGATGTCACGTTTCTGACTTCGGTAATGTCGGCGTCAGCGTTGGTGGGCTTCGCGGCGAGTGGGTTTGCCGTGGCAAGATTAGGTTACGCGGTCACGCTGATACTGCCGGGTCTCGGCTCTGCTCTCTCGGCCTTGCTCGGCCTGGCATTGCTCCGTCAATCTGATAAGGAAGGGCCGGCGAGAGTTAGCAGGCCCTTTTCTGCGGAGCAAATCGTTGGCGCGAGGGACTTACGGAATGAACGACGATGATGGAGTGATCACGCTCATTGGCCGCACCTATAGTTTTGAATCAGCTCATCGCCTTCCCAATCTCCCCGATGGCCATAAATGCAAGAACCTACACGGCCACAACTACCGTATGGAAGTGGTGATGCGCGGAGAGGTAGACGCGAGAGGATTCGTGAAGGATTTCGCTGAAATGGATGCCGAGCTGGAGCCGCTGCTGAAGCTCGTCGATCACCGACTGATCAACGATGTCGACGGACTGGAGAACCCAACCGCCGAGATCATCGCCCGTTGGTTCTTTGATCGCATTCCCAATTGCGCGAGTGTGCGGATTTATGAGACTGCCGATTGTTGGGCGGAGGTTGCCGCTTGTGGCGGCAGCCCAAAACGCGCGCCGAGGTAGTCGAGGGCGCTGAAACGCCAATGTAAGAGCACTATGGATGCCGAGCAATGTGGCCGGTGCTCGGCGGCGTCCGCGCTTGCCTAGGCATGGAACTCGACCGATATTCCTCAGCTGTGCTGCTGATCCCCATTGGCCTGCGACGGTGGAAGAGTTCCCGCGCCCAGTCATCGGGCCGCTCATCCGGTCGAGATGCAGGTAGTCGGGGTCACTGCTGACTTGTCTGGGATCGTGGCCGTCCACGCAACATTGCCCTGATGGCGTGACGCGGCGCCGCCATCCCACTCGTAAATCAGCGAGCTGATTGGCATCCAACGGCCGGATACTGCGATTGCCCTTGAGCAGGCAGATCTACAATGCGCTTCACTGATGTCGCGTTACTCTCGAACTATTCTCGAAGCAGTTGCTCTGCCCATCGTCAATCTAGAGCCACAGCCTCGCTTTGTGCGCAATGTCCACGGGCATGACCATCGCCCTCTGGAGGCGCTTTGCTAAACCGTGACGCGTACTTCGTGGAAGTGTGTGGAATGACGAGTTTTTGCGCCTCGGGCGAGGGTGACGACTACTCGATCCGGTAGCTTTGTCGTTCAGCCGCATGAGCTAGTGGTTAGGGCCGTTTTGACAGACACGCCTCGCGCACCAAGGGCCGCGCCGGGCAGGGGAAACGCGATGAAATTGACCGCTCCGGGTCTCCAGGCAAGCAGTAAGCTGGCCGACGCCATCTGATGCGCGCTCACACGCTGGGCGGGCGTGACGCGCTTCTCGGAATTGGCAGAGCGACGCGCTTCCTGGAGAGCCGAAATGAATTTGAGCCCGTGCCTTGCGGCACACTTCGGTGAAGTGATCGTGAGGGGCTGGCCCATGAAGCAAGGTTTTATTCGCCGCAACTACCAGGCGAGCTTCGATTTGTCTTTTCGACCACCCAAAACCGGCATGCATTCTTTCATGCATTCTTTAATGGCTCTTACGGGCCATGAGTCGATCTTCTCAGAGAGTCTGGTGCCGAAATCCCCCGGTTTACCGCGCTTCGGAAAGAAGACGCGGGTGTTTGGAGGAGCCACCCGCGCTAAGTATGCTTCGCCAGCTTGGCCGCCTTGGGGGCGTGAAGATAAACAGCCAAGCCGATGAGGTTCTCAGCAATTCATGTGCCAAGCGGGTCACGATGCAAGAGTAGACACAAACAGGCGGTACTCGACAGAGCGCAGCGGCCAGGCAGACACGACGGAAAATCGTGCGGCCGGTTGCTGACAGACCGCGCACGACTTGCGATCCAAACGTGCGGCACTCAGGAGGTTTAATCAACAAGCGACGTCCTCAGCGACCCGCGTTCTGGACCATCATCGTTCTGTCAGAAAAGCCTGCCGTCGAACCCGAGCGAGCTGATTACTCTTTGTTGGACATGCGCTCATCGTTCCGTTCCAAAGTCTGGTTTCCGCACGCTCCATCGAGAGTCCTGGAAACCCGATCCCAGCGGCAAGTGTCTCGACCGAAAAAAGGGTGAGCTTTCACCACGCGGGTGGCATAATCCGCGCAACATTGCACGAGATGACGGTACCGCAGCCGGAGTTTCGCGAACACAATCGAATGGTCTTAGGAGCTCGCAAATACCGCGTCGTCAATGATAGGTCACCTGCGAGGACCCCCCCAAGCTGACGCAAAGAGCTGCAAGTTGCTCGATAGCGTCACCTTGGCTTGCTGGCTGCCGTTCGCGCATGCCAACGGAGCATCGGAGCATGAGCGATCATCTGATCGGAAGGAGCGACGCGAGAAAGCAGCGGGCGTCCTCCTTTGTCTTCCAGCTGCGTCATTGTTTGTCCGACAGCCTGCAAAAGCACCGGCTGGACCACCATGACCCAACCATAAGCTGAGCGGGAGGCCTCCCACCGCGCCGGCCGGGCACGGGTTGAATTATGTGATCGGGCTCAAGGTCAAAGAACTGCAGAACCGGGCGCGACCTGCCTAACGGACACGCAGCGCAAACTGACCCCGTGTATCTGTTTGCCGATGCGGCAAAGCGCCGCGCACGCAACAGCGGGCGGAGCAGGCTAGGTCGTGTGGACACTTATCGCATCCAAAGGACGATGGCTGCGAGAGTGACGACGGCGCGATAATTTCGAGCGGTCTTTTCGAAGCGGGTTGCAACGCGGCGGAACTGCTTGAGCTTTGAGAAG
>NZ_JBWJZD010000071.1:0-19289 GCF_056429065.1 Bradyrhizobium sp. USDA3010 | reverse complement strand
CCTCCAACGCGTTCACGAAGTCGGGTCGAAAAGCGGCGAAAAAGCCGAAGCGTTCGCGCGCGCCTTCACCCCGACCGGAAATGTTCCAGCTGCCCCGCCCGGCAATCATGAATAAGACGGGCTAGGTTATGCTGCCAAGATCCGAATATCGGAAGGCGCGGTCAACCGTGCGGTGCCTCGCACGAATATCTCGGATCGTGCGTCCCCCTATCTGCCCTGGAGTAAACTGCGAGCATGTAACATTGCCATGATCGAGCGTTTGAGGTGCAGTCCAGCGGAGATCGGATGAATGTCTCGCTCCTCGAAGCGAAATGATCAGCACGTGGAAGCGGCTCGCTCACCTAGCGGTGAGACACGGTCTCGAAGCGGCCTTATCCGTGGGCAGGAGAGCGCAGCCACGGTCAGCCCGGCGATGAAGCTTTCACTGAGCGGCCGTCAATCGCAGAGGAGCAAAGCGGCCTCAGCCCGCCGCACGTGCCAGAATCAATCTGGCAATCCGCGTCTGGTTGGCCGGAGTGCGCAGTGCAGGCGGTAAAGCGGCCACTGCCTGATCGAGAAGGCGCCCCAAGATTTGAAGCTCTTCTGGATTGTAAACGCCGTGGTCCCGTCTCATTCGCGCTGCTCGCCCGCCGCCAGGATGGCCACCGGTGCTCGTATCGCCGAGCTGGCCGAGCTCCAGTTCCGCTGATATCATTTCGTTCGTGAGTGCGTTGAGCAGCTGGATTGCCTCGAGCTCGTTGCTTCCTTCGCGTACGAGAGTTGCCACGATATCGAGTTGTAGGTCGATGCGATCCTCAAGGTCCTGCATGCGTGAATTCGAAGGGTCAAGTTCCACGGTGTTGCTCCAGATTAATTAGACGAGATTGACATGTAGTTTTTGTGTGCGTTCCGGTTTGCGAGGCAGCCGATGCGGTGCGTGACGGAATTTCCGCTGCACAAGACAACTCGCGCATGTGCAACCAAAGAAAGGGACAGGCTGGTCTCGCAGAAAGACCTGAACGAGGTATGCTCGCTATAGAGCGCTGTGCGCTGCGTGGTAGAACGCCCGTCTTTGATTGAGCTATCGAGCCGGCGTACTCCAAGCTAGCGGACCTCGCAGGAACGCCGTTGGCATAGGCGGAACCCACCAAACAGCGTGGAGCGGATGGGCGGCATGAGAACCCCGCGATCAAAGGGCGTAAGTGGGCGGCTAGTGTTGTCGCATGGCCTTTCGCGTCGCCGAAATCGACGTCAGTACGCGCCGCTGATACCAGCGCGTCATTTTTGTGTTTAAGGAGGTCAGATGGCTGACGTCGCATTGCTTGAGAATCGCAACATCGCGAAAGTGACGGGGCTGTCCACCTGGTCAGGCCGACAAGCCTTGCCGAGGCCGGCGCAAGAGCCAGTGCGGCTGCCTGGCTTCTATGCGACGCACGCATGCAACCCGGCCAATGCGCGTGAGAAGCACCTAATCTTTGGGGACGCCTTCAGGATGACGAAACTGCTGTAGGCTACTTCGAATGAGGGCCATACGGTTCGGCGAGCCATCCGGTTGAAGCTGGACCGCTGGTGGCGCGGTTTCAAAGGTCGAGGGATATCGTTGGTGATGTTGGCGCGAAAGGCTTGAGCCGGCCTGCGACTTGGCAGAAAGCAAAGGGGGTCCATGGTCACGCGAGCTTCGTCAAAGGTGCTTTCCGGAAATCGGTGAGCGACTATGGTGCATTTGGCTGAAATCCGTAAAATCGAAAGTTTTGATGGGATGCATCCAGTCCGCGGATAGCGCGCGCGACTATCCTTGACCTGCTCTGGACGACGCATAAGACAAGCCCGCATACGGGTTGAGCCACTTTGTCATGCCAACGCTATTCAACATGTCAAGTCGCTGCCGACGACATCGGCTG
Source organism: Bradyrhizobium sp. USDA3010 (assembly GCF_056429065.1). Lineage (NCBI taxonomy): Bacteria > Pseudomonadati > Pseudomonadota > Alphaproteobacteria > Hyphomicrobiales > Nitrobacteraceae > Bradyrhizobium > Bradyrhizobium sp. USDA3010. The sequence continues at coordinate 17,409 of NZ_JBWJZD010000071.1, read as the reverse complement.
CGCGGCCGGCAAAGTGATGCTTGAGGTCGCGCCTATATCCTTATGAGTTTGGGATCTCCCGTCGAGCAAGAAAGAACGCCTTGATCGTATGCCAATGGGCACGTACGGCATGGGGCCGGGCATCCCGCAGTAGCGAAGTTGAACAGACATTGTCAGCCAAAGCTATCGATGACTTCGGCTCTGATCGCGCTCGCGGTGTATAGTGAAATGTCGAGCGGAAGGCTCCCGAATGCAAGCTGGCAGAGTAGGTAGTTGGTACCTGCCTCTTCCATCTGGTTAAGAAGCTGCTGTCGGGCGGAAGCTGGCGTTCCGACGACGCACAATTGGCTCTCCAGCGCTGCATCGAACGACAGCGGCAGGGTCGGCGGCGTCGGAGTGGCGTTTAGCTCGTAAAGGAACTTAAAGCTATCCAGCCATTGTCCATAAGCGGTTTCGGCAGCCGCATGAGCGTCTCCGTCAGATCTCGCAATCACGATCATACGAGCCAACCCCAGGAATGGCTCTCGATCGTCCGCGGGTGTGCAGCGCGCTCGACGGCAACGAAAAGCATCCGTAATGCTTCGGACAGCAGAGGCGGGGCCGACACACGCCAGATTTGCACCATTTGCCGCGGCCCATTCCGCTGATTCGGTCCGATTGCTGGCGATCCAGGTCGGTGGATAAGGTCGCTGATGAGGCCTCAAAGTTAAGGGTACACTGTTCAGCTCAAAATGGCTTCCTTGGTAGGATAACGTATCGCCCTTCAGCGCAACATTTAAGATTTCGCTGGCTTCCATATAGCGGCTTGGCGCCGCGCCTGCGCTGATGCCGAAATAGCCCCATTCGATCGGCTGGGAGCCGCGACCGATACCCAGTTCGAGCCTGCCGCCGCTCAATTGATCAAGCATGCAGATCTCTTCGAACACGCGCAATGGATGATAGAGGTTGAGCAACAGAACAAGCGGACCAAAGCGAAGCCTGCGGGTGCGCTGCGCAAGACTTGCTAGAAACAGGTTCGGCGAGGGCCCTCTGCCATGAGGGGTGCAGTGGTGCTCCGCCAGGTGATAAGCGTAAAAGCCCAGAGAATCACACGCCTCCGCCAGCTTGAGACGATCTTCATACTGTCGCGCAATATCGCGACCGTCGTCGTCCAAGTGGTCAAAGATTGCGCATGTCAGTCTGGAGGGAAGGCCGCTTTTCACTCGATCATCTCCGATTCTGGAATGGGAGTCCTGGTTGCTTTGTGCCTTCGGCCTCAAAGACGTGGCGTGCATCACTTGGCCGATCTGGTTATTCTGCGGGAGCTAACGCTCTGGGCTTGCGCCATGCAGCGTGGGCGTGAGAACCTGCATATTGGTTGCGACTACTTTGATAGGAGTTCGCGAAGTGCATCCACGCCAAGCATGTGCTCGACCAGAAGCTTCTTTAGCTTCGCGTTTTCCTCTTCCAGCGCGTTCAACCGCTTGGCGGCCGAAACGTCCATGCCGCCGAACTTGGCCTTCCAGTCGCAGATCGTCGCTTCAGAGATCTTGTGTCTGTGAGCTAGATCAGCCGGTTTCGCACCAGCCCCATGCTCGTTCAGTATCGCGATAATTTTCTCTTCTGTGAATCTCGGTCGTTTCATCTGTCCGTTCCGTTTTGCACAGCGTTCCATCCTTCATGCCAAATGGATCGGCGGCTGTGCCCGAAAGTAGAACAACGTCCAGGGATGCGCAGTCCGATAGGAGAGCTTATCGAAGTCATGTCGATAATATTCTCAATGTTGTAACTCTGCCCGATTGTCGAGGCGCCATGCCTGAATTGCCGGCTGCCGGAATCAATGTGAGGTTGTTATCGACAATTCGCTTCACAACGAGCGGTTTCGCATCAAACTGGCCGGTGGTGGGATCGCGTTCGCACAGACCTTAAGTCTGACGTAAGTCGCTTGGGAGCGGTCGAGGCGGTGGCAGAATTGACAAGGAAAGCGCTGGCGAAACAGCGATTGGATAGCAATCGCGTTTCGCGCAATGTGAGGTCGCCGGAAGTTGCGAAGTACAGTTGCATTTGTCAGCATGCGCGGTCGACGGGGAGATTGCCGTGGCGGTTTGGTTGTCATGGCTGTTGTCGCATGAGCGGAACGGCTGGAACTGCGCAGCATTCCCGATCAGACTGTTGCGGATGTTTGACAGTGAAGCGTCGCAAGAACTGGCTTTAATCGGAATGCTATTTGTCTACCATCGGACGTAGCTCCTCCTCTACGTCGACGTCTGGTAATTCTGCGAGCGCTGCAGCGAGGGCGATAAGCGCTCCGAAAGCCGCGAGCACAAGAGAGCTCGCGAGTATAACGGCAGCAAGGTCCTGATGTCGTTTCATCATCTGTGTCGTGGCTGGGTTTGCGGAGAACGGCTGTGAATCGCGTCGATCAGTTCTGGTCGAGCACTTCAACACGCCCGTCGAGCCAGCGGTAAACCACAAAGCCTGGGCCTGCATTGTCTCCCTTGGTATTGAACCTGACCGAACCAACGGCTGTTTCGATCGGTCGTGAACGGAGTTCGGTTGCGACCCGCGCAGCATTGAGGGAACCGGCCCGCTTCACCGCCTCTGCCCACGCTTGAACTGCGGCATAGGCGTAAAGTGTGTAGCCTTCGGACGACAGCTCGGAAGCCTTGAGTTTGGCCACGGCGTCGGCCGCATTGGCATTCGTTGCTACATCGGGCATGAAGGTAAATAGCGTGCCGTTTCCCGCGCTGCTGGTGATGCCCCAGAATTCGGAGGTCATCAACGGGTCGTTGGCCATGATGGTAAGGCCGGCCTCTGCTTCTGATGCCTGACGGATGATCAGCCCAATCTCGGTGTGATAACCGCCGATATAGGCGAGGCGTACCCCGTCCTTCTTCAATCTAGAGATCAGCGCCGTATAATCCTTTTCACCGGCTATATAGCTCTGCCGAATGACGTGTTCGCCGAATCCCTGAAGTTGTGCCTCAACCGCATCGGCGATACCTTTGCCGGCGGTGCTCTTGTCGTCGAGCACTGCGATCTTGTCACTATGGTAATGTCGGTGAATGTATTCAGCCGCAACGGTGCCCTGCTGGTCGTCGCGGCCGCAGATCCGAAACACGGTCTGGATGCCGCGTTCCGTTAGCTGAGGATTTGTCGAACCAGGTGATAATTGGATGATACCTGCTTCGGCATAGACGTCGGAGGCTGGGATGGACGAAGACGAGCAAAAATGGCCGACGACCAGACGCACCTGAGCCATTGCGAGCTTATTTGCAACGGCGACCGCTTGCTTGGGGTCGCAGGCGTCATCAGCGACACTCAGTATCACCTTGGTGTCGGGAAGCAGGCCCGAAGCGTTCAACGCCTCGACAGCCGCGGCGGCGCCGTTGCGCATCTGCGCGCCGAACGCCGCGCTGCTTCCGCTCATTGGGCCGGCCACGGCAATATGAACGTCCGAAGCCCGTGCAGTCGAGGCGAGGGCACAGAAAAGGAAGGCCGCACCTGCAGCTGGAGTGTAACACCTATTCAACACTGCAGAACTCCTAGTGCTCACCTCGATCTAAAGCCCAACTGTCTGCGGCCAGCACGGGCCCGCAGGTAAGGATCTCCAAGCGAAGCATGCGTCAGCTCGGGCAACGACCATGGCGGAGCCTACAATTTGACGTTACGTGCGATTCAAGTCTTTCTTGAACGGGAGCTTCGCTCAATGCATCAGAGAAAGCGGCGGATCGCCGAGACCCTCGCAGAAAATCTGACCGGTGATTGGTGAAGCTGCCGCCGGGCATCAAAGCCGGCGGATCACGCCGAACCGCCATGACGATCGAGCCGGCCAAGCGGACTGGTCAAGCCGTCCGAAGCCGCCTTAGTGATCTCAGTATGGCTGATCCTCCAGGCCGGAGAGGGCAAGATCGAGATATTGCATGAGGCAGGGATCCCAACCAGCCAAACTGCGTGGGGCGCTTAGGCGTGCGAGGACCTTCAGGATCGTCGAAACCCGAGAATCCGCTCCAGCGATTTCGCCGATCAGCAGGCGCGCGGCAATCGCGACGGCTTTCGCGCGCTCGCCGCAAGGGTGTTCGCCTCTATCCATACAATCGCGGAGGTCGTCCCGAATGCGTCGCCATCGCTCCTCGCGCTCTGCAGCCAACTTGCATGTGCATCGGGATGTTTGACTACGTGTCTCAACCCGCGACATGGCGTCCAAGGCGGCCGGTAGCTCATCCACGCTGACCTGAACGTCACTGTCGGTCGTCATGTTGCGCAATCGATCTCGCAGCAGCGTTGCTCGAGCAACTTGAAGCTCAATACGCTCCAAATGCTTGCGCAATAGGTCGGTCAGTGAAGTCGTCCGCTCCATAGCTTTACGGATCTCGTAAAGGGAGAAGCCGAGCTCACGTAGCGCCCGGATCTGATGAACCCGCTGGACGCTTTCGCGGTCGTACATCCGATGGCCGCCGTCCGTGCGCTCTGAAGCGGCTAACAGGCCGGTGTGTTCATAATGATGCAGCGTGCGTACCGTCACTCCGGTCGCTTCCGCAAGTTCGCCAATGCGCCATCGACGCCGTCTTGGTGTAGCTTTGCTCATGTTGTTCAATTTCAAAGCCTACAACCTGACGTCACGTTGGGTTCAAGCCATTTCAAAGCTCTAGCTGGATCGTCTTCCATTCCAGCGCAGGTGTGGTGACTATCCTTAGAACGGCGCGCGATCAACCCTGGGGGGAAATGGTGATCAACAGATTCGTTAAGCATGTCAGCTGGGTGTTGCCGGCCGCTGTACGCTCCAGGATGAGTTTGGCGATCGCCGTTCGATTTTCCGGAGTTCGCATTGATGGCGGCAGCGCGGAGACTGCCCTGTCAAAAAGACTTCCTAAGACAGAAAGCTCTTCGGGATCGAATACTCCACTGTATTGCTCCAACGTACGGCTCCTTGTTCGTCATTGCGTCGGCATAGCGCATCTCGTCAAGACGTTTGGCCGAGGTGCGGCCAAAAGAAGTCAGGCCGGCGGCGCAGAGAGACGAAGATGCGATGCGCTCTCGGGTGATGCGACAGAGCAACACGCGCGTGCGATGCCTTGCTTGGACGGAGCGAGTCCAACATTCATATGCACAATCAATCGGCATTGCGTTCGCTGTGGTGCTGGGTCTCCGACGAGCCCGGATCGTCCGCTCATTGCGAGCGCCACGACCGATTCGCCGCGTTGATGTGATTAGCCGCCGAGCCGATCCTGCCGTCTCGAGAGCGGCGCGGCCGCAAGCCGGGCTTGCAATGCGCCAGCGTAGCTTTGGCGCGAGCACGTAGCGACCTCTCTGTCTCTCAAAGCCGGGCTAATGCTCGAGCGACCGCTTTACGTCGAGCCCGTCGCCGGTGCGAGAAGGACGGCCTCGGGCTTGTGACGGTCGCTAACTATGAGGGGCTTTGACGAGAGACAATGAGTTCGAGCGAGACGATCCGAAATTGCACGCGTTGGGACACGGTCCGGGGGCCGGGTTCGCTCACCTTTGCTAACGTCCTTACGCTAACGGCGAGACCGATCGTGCGAAGGGGCCGGCATCATCCGCTTGTTCCGAAGCGCTAATGCTGAATGCCTCTTCACGCGCAGTTGCTATGCGAGCTGCCTCCTGCAGCAATATCTCTCTCAGCCAGATGCTTTCTGGATTGCTGTTATTAAGGACTGGCCATTGGACTGCCTCGGTGAAGGTGGGGAATGGCTGGGGAAGCGGGGCAATCCGAAGCGGCGCGGTTCTTTGAAAATGCTTTGCGAGCCTTAAGGGTATGGTCCCTATGCGGCCTGTGCCCACTAGCAGGGGTGGGATCATGCTGAAGCTCTGCACTAGAATATCGATGCGCCGATTGAGGCCGAGATCGAGTAACAAGGAATCCTCGACGAAGGTCTTGCGTGCGCCTCCGAGCTTGACCGCAACGTGGCCCATCGACATATACCGATCAAATGTCAACCGCCTCAGTAGGTGACTATTCGTGTGGCAGCCCACGCAAACGAGACTCTCCTCGAACAAGGCCGCTCTGGGGTGTGTACCGGACATGAATAGTTCCGGCAGGATGACAAAATCGACCTCGCCGCGCCGAAGTAGCTCATCGTGTTCATCGGTGAGCGTCACCAGCTCGAACCTGACATTGGGTGCTTCTCGCGCGACGCGCTCCACGACGTGGCGGAAGAATACGACGGTTATGAAATCTGACAGGCAGATCCTGAACCGCCGGTTCGATCGGGCAGGGTCGAAGGCCTCCCGCGCGATAATCGAGTGCTGAATGTGCATCAGCGCCTCACGAACCGGAGCGGCGAGTCCCTCCGCGCGTGGGGTCAGGACAAGTTCTCGTCCTCTCATTACAAACAACTCGTCACCAAAATAGGAGCGCAGTCGGGCCACAGCTGCACTCATAGCGGGCTGGCTAAGGCTGATCTTACGTGCCGCTGCAGTCAGGCTGCGCTCGGTCATTAGAGCATCGAGCGCGACGAGAAGATTAAGATCCAGTCCTTTGAAACGCATATCTTCTTGTCCGGCGCAAACGTGCTTGCGGTGTATAAACGACCGGCCGCGGCCACGTCTGGGGCGGTCTCACCGGCTGGTCCGAATCGGTTTCGTCCCACCTCGCGATCGCGAGAGGAAGGTCGCGGAATCATCGCAACAATGGACAGTTCGGCCGTTGGCGGACATCAGAGGCCGGAAACCGTTACAAGCCCGTAGCTAATAGGCTCGCCGCTCCCGCGCGCCTCGTAACAAGACCCGGTCTTAACTATTGGCACCAGTCCAAGTTGTTCCGCCAAAGCCGTGAGTTCGGCTGTGCGCCCGGTCGACCGCCGCTTAACGCAGCGCGAGCCAAGGCGCGCAGCCTACAACCTCACGCAGCGTGGGATTCAAGCGAATAATTGAACGTACCGAACATTTGCACACCAATAAGGATTATGTCCCGCAGCAACGCTGGGCGTCCGTCGACCTGTATCGCCGGTATCCCAACCTCAGCCGGAACATTATTACGCGCTCGACCTGCCAAGCCCTCGGAGCGCTTCTTCATCGAACGTCAGGCGTCTGCAACATCGCGCGTCGAGAAATGGAAAGCGTCGGCGGAGAATTAATGGCGTGCCGCAATACTCGAGACACGGCCGGAATCGCCGTATGCTGAACTTAACATCGCCTGCGAGTAGATGTCTCGAGATGCCCCGATGCGATGTTGGACGCCTCTTCCAACAATATTCGCCTCATCCAAACACTCGCTGGGTCGGTGTTGTGGAACGCAGGCCATTGCAATGCTTCGGTGAATGTGGGCAGAGGCAAGGGCGGTGCGACAATCCGCACGGGCATCCGCTTTTCGAAGTGCCTAGCGAGTCGCAAAGGCATCGTGCCGATACGGCGGGTGTCCAATATTATGGGTGGGATAAGGCTAAAGCCTTGCACTACCACCTCGATCCGTCTTTTTAGGCCGTGTTCAAGCAAAAACCATTCTTCCAGGTTGGGCCTCAGCTCCCGTCCGAATTTGGCCGTAACGTGACCCATCGAAAGGTATTTTTCGAATGTCAGTTGTCGTGACAGCTGCTTGTTCGTGCGGCATCCTACGCATACGAGAGTCTCGTCGAACAGCGTCGCCTTGGGATGAGCGCTCGACATAAACAACTCCGGCAGAATGAGAAAGTCGACCTCGCCCCGGCGGAGCAACTCGTCGGGCTCATCCGAAAAGGGCAGCAATTCAAAGCGCACAGCCGGGGCTTCCTGTGCGATACGGTCCATGATTCGTCGAAAAAAGACGATTGTCATGAAATCGGAGAGAATGAGCCTGAAGCGACGGCTGGACTGAGCAGGGTCGAACGAATCTCGCGAAATAATCGAAATTTGAATGTGCAAGAGGGCCTCGCGAACGGGACCCGCGAGCGCTTCCGCGCCCGGTGTCGGGACGAGCTCTCGACCGCGCATCGTGAAAAGTTCGTCGCTGAAGTAGGTGCGCAGCCGCGCGATTGCCGCGCTCATAGCGGGCTGGCTCAGGTTAATTGTACGCGCCGCGGCTGTGAGGTTGCGCTCGGTCATCAGAGCATCGAGCGCAACGAGCAGGTTTAGATCGAGTCCTTTGAATCGCATCTTTTGAGTCTATCCATCGTGTGGATGCATTCTATCGAAACAATCGATTTTACCAAACTGCGGGATGTTGGATAGCAAACATCAGTTTAGAAAATGGTCGGAACACCAGGATGGCTGACGGTCGTGCGCGGGCTCTGGACAACCCCTTGGACGCGAGCGGCTGCTGTCGGCTTCTTGGGCGGTTATGCAACGCGAAGGTGTACGAGTGGCGTCGGTCTTGACCAGCGCAACCCGCGTATCCGTTGCAACGCGACGCGCTCGGTAAACCTTCGTATGTGTATTCCAACCCTTTCCATATCGGCGGTTTACCCGCGTACACTTGAGGGCCGGATCAGCATCGCCCTAGTGTCGCGATACAGCGGCAGGCGCAGATTGCGGATGCCAAATAGATCTGGCGACAGTCCATTGGCTCGACTGTCAATCGCATTCGGGGCGTGTCGAAGATGCATGAGAACCAAGTTGATCTGGTGTCACTGGGACGCTCCCTCAACGAGGTGGTCCGCATCGATGGTCAGGTCACTAGCGGCAAAGCGCCGATGCCCGCCATAGACGAGGCAGAAGGGCTCCATGGTGCAGATAACATCTGCACGATCAAATCGCCCCGTCCGTACGCCTTCGGCACAGCATTCGGTCGGAATGACAAGCCTCAATGGTGCGATCAGCTGATCGCACACAAAGGCGCGACCCCAAGCGATCTGCTCCGGCGCCAGGCGCGCAAAGGAGAACCGGCATCCAACAAAACGCGACGGCGCATTTCTCGATCGATCTGCGTCCGGTGAGTGAGTTTGTGTGACTGACCCCGCTCTTGAGATTACTCGCGTAGGAAAGCCTGCCATGAACATTGTCGCATCTCGGGCCACGGAAGCTCCTTCCGCACGTACTCAAGTTCATTGGAGCGTTCGCTGGGAGAACGAGCTGCGGCTTACCGAGCATGCCGAGCTCGCCGAATTTTTTCGCAAGAGTTACGGGCCGACCGGTGCTTTCAATGCGCAGCCATTTGAAGGCAACAGAAGTTGGGCCGGCGCTAGGCCTGAGGTCCGCGTGATTGGTCGCGACGCCCATGGTGTAGCTGCTCACGTCGGACTACTGCGCCGCTTCATCAAGATTGGTGCAGTCGATCTACTCGTGGCCGAACTTGGACTGTATGCCGTGCGGCCGGATCTCGAGGGACTGGGAATCAGCCACGCGCTGCGGGTGATGTATCCTAAACTGCACGACCTTGGAGTCCCGTTCGGCTTCGGGACGGTCCGGCCCGCGCTTGAGAAGCATCTTACCCGACTGGTGCAAAGACAGGGCCTCGCGACCCTCATGTCCGGCCTTCGCGTCCGCTCCACGCATCCGGATGTCTACCCCAATTTGTCGCCGATCCGCATCGAAGAGGTGATCGTGGTGGTGTTCCCGGTTCAAAGCGCGATCAGCGAGTGGCCCGCCGGCGCAATGATCGATCGGAACGGGCCCGAGCTGTGAAGGAACTTGTCCCCGTGTCTGCCGTTCCTTGCGACTACGCTGATGTGAGCGGAAGCTTCCCCGTCTATTTGACCTTTGACGATGGGCCAAATCCATTCTGCACGCCAGAGGTTCTCGATGTGTTGACGCAACATCGGGTGCCAGCGACGTTCTTTGTGATCGGTACCTACGCAGCCGAGCAGCCCGAGCTCATTCGGCGGATGATCGCGCAAGGCCACGAGGTGGCGAACCACACGATGACGCATCCGGATCTGTCCAGATGCGGGCCGACTCAGGTGCGCGGTGAGGTGCTAATGGCCAGCGAGGCGATTCGTTCGGCGTGTCGGCAGGCCGCGCCCAGGCACATGCGGGCCCCCTACGGTAAATGGACCGAAGAGGTGCTCGCTACGTCGGCGCAGGCTGGCCTTACGGCTGTGCACTGGTCGGTCGATCCGAGAGATTGGTCCCAGCCCGGGGTGGACAGAATTGTGACTTCGGTACTCGGAGCCGTTCGACCGGGCTCGATTGTTCTCCTGCACGACGGATATCCTCCTGATGAGGACGGGACGTGCGCTGATGCAACTCGGCGAGATCAGACGGTTAGAGCGCTCTCTTACCTGATTCCAGCACTACAACGCCGCGGCTTCGTGATCCGCCCGCTCCCTCAGCTTCACTGAACAACAACTGGCACCCTATGGACCTGCTCGCTGCAACCAGCGCCGTCGCGGTTTCGTCTTACGCGCTGCTCTCGACCATCTACAAAAGCGCGCAGGCGCTGTATGCGCAGCGGGGGAACACCCCATCGTTCCGGAACGATCTAGAACAATCGGCGCTGGCTCTGCCAAGTGTGGATATTATCGTGCCTTGCTTCAACGAGAAGCCGGACACGCTCGCCCAGTGTTTGGATTCGCTCGCCAGGCAAGACTACGAAGGAGAGCTGCGGTTCTATGTGGTCGACGATGGCTCGGCAAATCGCGACGTTGTGGGGCCTGTACATAAGATCTATGCCAACGATGCGCGCTTCGGCATCATCTTGCTTGCCAGGAATGTTGGCAAGCGCAAAGCGCAGATCGCCGCAATACGCGGCTCCTCCGGTGACTTGGTGCTTAACGTCGATTCGGACACGATACTGGCCGCTGACGTGGTCACCAAGCTTGCGGCGAAGATGCGGGACCCCGACATTGGTGCCGCGATGGGCCAGTTGGTAGCGAGCAATCGCAACGATACATGGCTGACCAGTCTGATCGACATGGAGTACTGGTTGGCGTGCAACGAAGAGCGCGCGGCGCAAGCTCGCTTCGGTGCGGTCATGTGCTGCTGCGGTCCATGTGCGATGTATCGTCGCTCTGCTCTTGCCCTGCTGCTTGATCAGTACGAAACGCAAATCTTTCGCGGCAAGCCGAGTGATTTCGGCGAAGATCGCCATCTGACGATTCTCATGCTCGAGGCGGGATTTCGAACCGAGTATGTTCCGGACGCGATTGCGGCAACAGTTGTGCCTGACACTCTCGGGCCATACCTGCGTCAGCAGCTGCGCTGGGCGCGCAGCACCTTTCGCGATACGTTTCTCGCATTGCGTCTGCTGCCGGAACTCGATGGCTACCTCACACTGGACGTTGTCGGGCAGAATCTTGGCCCACTGCTACTCGCTGTTTCAGCACTGGCTGCGCTTGCCGAGCTTGCAGTCGGCGGATCTGTACCCTGGTGGACGGGCCTGACCATCGCGGCGATGACGATGGTTCGATGCAGTGTAGCTGCACTTCGGGCGGGGGAATTGCGATTTCTTGGCTTCTCGCTCCACACACCGATAAACATCTTTCTTTTACTGCCACTCAAAGCGTATGCCCTTTGTACATTGAGCAACAGCGATTGGCTGTCGCGCACGATCGTCAGCGAGCCGACTGAAGGAGATGAGCGGGCGGTCCTGCCGGCGCCGAACAGTGCAGCAGGTCCTGTGGCTACAGGGGTGGCTTCTGGCACAATTCCGAAGCCGGTGGTTCCTGACCGTCCATCGCGCTTGGCGGCGCCGGAGAGTATTTGCGGTCGGAAACGATCGAGCGGGTATAAGTAGGTCGATCGGCGCATGACTGTGTACAAGAACCATCAATTACTGGAACGCGAGCTCGCTGTGGATGATCCATGGCATCTCGACAGCAGTGCGTTCGAGCAGGAACGGTACGCGCAAATACTCCGGATGTCGTCTTGCAATGGGGGTGTCGAGCATGCCCTCGAGGTCGGATGCGCAGCCGGGGCATTTACGGAAATGCTTGCACCGCGTTGCCAACGCCTAACGGTGGTCGATGTCATGCCGCAGGCGATCGAAAGGGCGCGCCTGCGGACCGGGCATCGGTCACATATAAATTGGATAACCTGCAATATTCAGCAGTTTTCGACCACAGAGAAGTTCGATCTGATCGTCGTCGCCGAGGTTATCTACTATCTCAATGACGTTTCCGAGATGCACGCGGCGGTCCGCAACCTGGTGAGCATGCTTGCCCCAGACGGCGCTCTGGTGTTCGGGTCCGCGCGTGATGCCACCTGTCGACACTGGGGTCATGCCGCTGGTGCCGAGACGGTGATCTCTCTCTTCAAGGAGAGCCTGTTGGAGGTGGAGCGTCTGCACTGCCAAACCACATCGGTCAACGAAGACTGCTTGCTCGTCCTGTTCCGGAAGTCGGGGCAGTCGTTAAAACACTCAATTGTCGGTCATTAGATCAGGGGGTCGTATGCGCATCTGCGGCATCAAATTAACACATGACGGCGCAATTGCTCTCGTCGAGGACGGACGGATCGTCTTTTGCAACGAGCAGGAAAAGCGCGGTAACAACGCACGCTATCAATCCATCGACAACCTCGATGATGTCGTGCGTGTGTTGGCGGAGCATGGTCTTGATCCGCGAGACATTGATCAGTTCGTCATCGATGGCTGGGATGGAGAGATCGAGTCGCGGTTCCAGGTCCTTAGTGGGGCGGTGCCGATCACGCTGAAAGGGGGGCCATATGTCGAGCGTCATGCTGAGGGCCTTCTTGATTCCGTCGAAGGCTTTGGCCTGATCCTCGGCGACAAGGTCTTTCCCTATAAAAGTTACCCGCACGTCACGGGCCACGTTGCTTCAGCCTATAGCACCAGCCCCTTTGCCAGTACCGGAAAACCCGCATTCTGTCTGGTATGGGACGGCTCCATCTTTCCCCGCCTTTACTATGTCGAACCTCGCGGCGCGCGGCTCGTGGGATCCCTGTTTCCCATGATTGGTCAGGCCTATGCTGCCGCCGGCCTTCACTTCGGGCCTTACAGGCAGCCGAGCCGCACCAGTTGGGATTTGGGCATCGCCGGCAAGCTGATGGCGTACATCGCGCTTGGCTCTGTCGACGAAGGCGTTGTCGCAGTTTTTCAAGAACTCTACGAGAAGCGCTTTGCCGCGGACACGGAGCAAGCTCGTCGCTACCGCGCAGACATCCACAATCCGGAAGCATTACTTTCGGCCACGCACGAGTTTTTCGAGGCAAGCGCATTGCGCCTTACGGGCAAACGAGCGGAGGACATCCTTGCCTCGTTCCATATGTTCCTGGAACGTCTTCTGGTTCGGGAAATCGCGATGGTTCTGTTGCAGCACTCCTCTCTTCCGGGCGCGCGAAATCTATGTGTGGCGGGAGGGTGCGGTCTCAACATCAAGTGGAATAGTGCGCTTCGCGCGACGGGCCTGTTCGATGAGGTGTGGGTACCGCCTTTCCCGAATGACAGCGGCTCGGCAATAGGTGCTGCTTGCGCGGCGATGGCGGCGCGAAATGGGTTTGGACCGTTGGAATGGTCTGTTTACAGCGGTCCGGCTCTGCAGGCCACCGAGAGGGTCTCGGAATGGGAGGCCGAGCCGTGCAGTCTGCGTGAGCTTGCCGCCATTCTCGCCGACAACAAGCCGGTAGTGTTCCTGTCCGGGCGCGCCGAGCTGGGTCCGCGAGCGTTGGGCGGCAGAAGTATTCTGGCGGCTCCGACGTCACCGGCTATGAAGGATCATCTCAACGACATTAAGTGTCGTGAGCACTTCCGACCGGTGGCGCCGATCTGCTTGGAGGATCGCGCGCCAGACATATTCAACCCAGGTACGCCGGACCCCTACATGCTGTTCGATCATCAGACCAGGGCGGAATGGTGCGGCAAGATTCCCGCTGTCATCCATCTGGACGGTTCGGCGCGGCTGCAGACAATCTCCCGCAGCTCTCCGCACAAAGTCGCTGAGCTTCTCGTCGAATTCGAGCGCCTTACGGGGCTTCCGTTGCTCTGCAACACGAGCGCGAACTTGCACGGGCGTGGATTCTTTCCGGACGCCGCGGCGGCCTGTCAATGGGGGCGCGTTGAGCATGTGTGGTGTGACGGCCAGCTTTGGACTAAGCCGGTCATAAGGAAGCAACCGCCGGCCAAACGGCTCCAGTCGGCCTAAGATGAGCATGTCCACGGTAGCAATCGACCTTGCCGGCGTCAGAAAGTCATTTGGCGGCAGAACTATCGTCGATGAACTGTCGTTCTCGGTTGCCCGCGGAGAGTGCTTTGGTCTACTCGGGCCAAATGGAGCCGGCAAGAGCACGATCGCCCGTATGCTCCTCGGCATGATCTCGCCGGACGCAGGCAAGATAATGGTACTCAATGAACCTGTACCGGCGCGCGCTCGTGTCGCACGCATGCGGATCGGTGTCGTACCGCAGTTCGACAACCTTGAGCTTGAGTTTACCGTACGCGAGAATCTGCTGGTGTTTGGTCGCTATTTTGGCATGAGCGCCCGCAAGATCGAGGCCGTCGTACCGTCGCTGCTCGAGTTCGCGCGGCTCGAAACCAAGGCGGACGCACGGGTCTCAGAACTGTCGGGCGGCATGAAGCGGCGACTGACCTTGGCACGCGCGCTAATAAATGACCCGCATCTGCTCGTGATGGACGAGCCGACGACTGGTTTGGATCCGCACGCCCGCCACCTGATTTGGGAGCGTCTGCGAGTTCTGCTTGCGCGGGGCAAGACGATTCTCTTGACCACGCACTTTATGGAAGAGGCCGAACGCCTGTGCGATCGGCTGTGTGTCCTCGAGGGTGGACGCAAGATCGCCGAAGGCAAGCCAGATGTGCTAATCGACGAGCATATTGGCTGCAACGTGGTCGAAATCTATGGAGGTGATCCACATCAGCTCCGCGAGCTGATCAGGCCCCATGCGCGGCACATCGAAGTGAGTGGAGAGACGCTCTTCTGTTATGCGCCATATCCGGAGCAGGTCCGCGCGCAACTGCGCGGGCGAGCGGGACTTCGTGTTCTGCAGCGCTCCCCAAATCTCGAAGACGTGTTTTTGCGGTTGACCGGGCGCGAGATGGAGAAGTGAGTGATGGGTGAAAGTTATGCGGCGGTGATGCCCACTAACGCGTACAACTGGATAGCGGTATGGCGTCGGAACTTCCTAGCATGGAAGAAAGTGGCGCTTGCATCGATTCTCGGCAACCTCGCAGATCCCTTGACCAATCTGTTTGGCCTCGGCTTTGGCCTTGGGCTGATCGTGGGGCGCGTTGAGGGGACGTCGTACATCGCGTTCCTGGCGGCAGGTATGGTCGCGACCAGTGCCATGACGTCCGCGACCTTTGAAACCATGTATGCAACCTTTGCACGCATGGACGCCAAGCGTACCTGGGAAGCAATCCTCTCCACTGAGCTCACGCTTGGCGATATCGTTTTGGGTGAACTGGTGTGGGCGGCCAGTAAGTCCGTTCTGGCCGGAACAGCGATCGGGATCGTCGCTGTCACGCTGGGTTATGCATCATGGCTATCCATTCTATATGCGATGCCAACAATCGCCCTTACTGGCCTTGTCTTCGCCAGCCTGGCCATGGTCGTCATATCTCTTGCGCCAAGTTACGATTACTTCGTGTTTTACCAGACACTTGTTCTTAGTCCTATGGTGTTCTTGTGTGGCGTGGTCTTTCCGACGAGCCAACTGCCCGGCTCATTTCAGCATTTCGTCGGCTTGTTACCTCTCGCACATTCGGTCGACCTTATTCGCCCGGCGATGCTTGAACGCGATGTCGACAGTGCTGCCCTGCATGTCGCTGCGCTCTGCGTTTACACGGTCTTGCCCTTTTTTGCATCGATAGCAGTATTTCGGCGCCGTCTGCTGCGTTGACGTGAGTTCAGCGAGAATGGAGAAAGAATCTATGAAAGCTCGCCGGAGCTGGACGCAACCATGCTGGGCCAGGCCAAGCGTGAAGATCTCGTGAAGGAATTGCGGCTCGTGTGGGACCTGCGAGGCATTCGTCTGCATCCGCCGCGCGCGGCTTGCGACCGCAATAAAGTGTAAAGCAAAACATAGCCGTAACTCATGAGCATGGCCATGCCTATGCCTGCATGTGAGGAGGCCAGGCCGTCCGACGCACGGAGGGGGCATCGGGCATCCGGCTGAAATCGGCACGTCGCCGCAACACCGCTCAAGAAAAGACGGAAAGTGTTGCGAGATCTCGGCCCATCACGGATAGCACTGATATGAAGTTCTACCGACGCAGCTCGCCGGCACCGCAATTTCAGACCGCGACGTCGGACGAGATGATACATGAGATGTCTGCAATGGCGTCTTTTGTCCAACCAGGAGCCCGGGAGGAGGCCATGCAGAGCGGTTCGAAGAATGATAGGTTCGTAGTTTCCCGACGACGTACGGGATTTGGCGACTGCCTGTGGTCGCTGGCGGCTGCTTGGCGTTTTGCACAGCGGACCGGGCGGAACCTGGTCATCGATTGGCGGGGGTCTTGTTATCTCGACCAACCGTTCATCAATGCCTTTCCAGTGTTCTTTGAACCAGTTCAGGACATTGCCGGCGTACCGGTGATTTGTGACGACCAGATCAATCAGCGCTCGTTTCCAGGACCATTCTTCCCGAGTTGGTGGAATAAGCCATCGATCGACTGCGTCTATCGGCCGGACGAGCAAATTTTCCGAGAGCGCGACGAACTCGATCAATTGTTTCAAAGCCAGCAAGACAGCGATGCGAACACTGTCGTTTGTGACGCCTGCCTGATGTGGCGCTGCGATCAAGAAGCAGAACGAGAAATCTTTCGGAGCATCAAACCACGCCCTGAGAGTCAGGCCCGGATCGATGCCATTTATCGCGAGCACTTTGAGCCATACAGTATGATCGGCATTCATGTTCGACACGGCAACGGCGAGGACATTATGGGGCATGCTCCGTATTGGACCGATCCGGAGCGCGCCCTGCGACAGGTCTGTAGTGCCATTGAAAGGGCCAAGGCGTTGCCGCACACAAAACCCGTGAGGGCGTTCCTGTGCACGGACAGCGCGCACGTCCTTGAGCAGGTTTCGGCGATATTTCCTGATGTGTTCGCGATTCCCAAGCGCTTCAAGCCGCCTCAGGCCGGACCGTTGCACAGCGGGGCGCTCGGAGCCGAGGGCGGCTTTGCCGCCCTTACCGAAATGTATCTCCTTGCGCGGTGCGACACTGCAATTCGTTTTCCTCCGACAAGCGCTTTCACACGCTATGCACGCCTGTTTGCGCCACGCGTCATAGAGTTCGACCTAAACGATCCGGGCCGACTAATCTTGATTGAAGAAGCCTCCCAAGAGGTCGTGACGGCATGAACGTTGTAGCTTGCCTCATTGATTTGATGGCCGCTCTTTGCATCAAAAAGTGCTATCACGTGTTTTCCGGGCGTAAAATCGTTGGCGAAGTGGCCGCTGGCAGCGAGGTTACCCTGGAGGACGCTAACCCTCGGGAGTGCGAAGCTCGACGCCGATCAACAATTGCCCCGCCGAACTAGCCCGTCTTATTCATGATTGCCGGGCGGGGCAGCTGGAACATTTCCGGTCGGGGTGAAGGCGCGCGCGAACGCTTCGGCTTTTTCGCCGCTTTTCGACCCGACTTCGTGAACGCGTTGGAGGA
>NZ_JBWJZD010000070.1:0-20303 GCF_056429065.1 Bradyrhizobium sp. USDA3010 | reverse complement strand
CCTCCAACGCGTTCACGAAGTCGGGTCGAAAAGCGGCGAAAAAGCCGAAGCGTTCGCGCGCGCCTTCACCCCGACCGGAAATGTTCCAGCTGCCCCGCCCGGCAATCATGAATAAGACGGGCTAGGCCCGTCTGCGCCGCAAACAGCGTGGCAACATCCGTCGCGAGCATCATATAGGCACCGTTCGCCGTCTGACTGGCTGGCACGATTGCTTGCGGAACCGTCGCCGTAAGGACGCCGTTGTTAGCCGTGACGGCAGAAGCCCGGAATTTCCGTTCAGCCTCACGAAGATCACCAATCGACTTGTTCAGGTCCGCCATCGTCATCGGCGTCACCAGTTTGCCGCCGATATAGACGACTCGGCTCAGTCCCAGAATGCCAAGCAAAGTCTGCGGAATTTCAAAGGATGAAGGTTGAGTCACGCCGCCATGATGAGTGCAATCTTCTGCTGCCACGATAGACAGGGAGGGCGCCCAGTGCTCATTTGCAAACCGGGTTTAGGGAGGCAGGTTTGCAGCCTGATTCCGCGTTATGGCGGCTTTGGCAGACCGACTACCATCAACGAAATAGCGTGAAATGGGACATAGTGACTCTTATTCAGCTGAACGTTTAGAACGACAAAATCCTTTCCCCACTCCTGGAACGTTCCGCTGACAGTACCGCCAGAAATTAGATTTACATCAACCGGCTCACCGTACCAACTCGGCCAGCTTTTCGCGAATACCTCCTGCAATGTGTCTGACAGAGGAGACGGTGCCGGCGGCGGCGGCGGTGGGGGTATATCTCTCTTACTAGCCATGGCTAAGCCCTTCACATTTTTGCAGGCCCCGTAGACTACGACAAAAACAGGTGCGTTAGCACGCACCGCTGGCGGGGTTCCACATCCCTCCGGGGCGTCGAACAATGGGTAAACCCGCAGCTAGGAGCCTGGCACAAACGAGTCCCGTCTCCCCTATACACTTTCTAGCAAACTACCTGAGGGTCGGCGGCGAGTCCGCAAACGAAGGAGGCGATATACGTTCGTCCGGTCAATCCCTGAACTGCCGACACGTGGACGAACGTGAGATTTCGTCGGTATGGGCCAATCGCAGTTGATAGGAAAGAGGCCGCCAACTGAGGCTGCCTCTAATTTTTGTTAGCGTGTCGAGGCAGCACGCAACTCATCGCAAAAGTAACTGCTCTTCAGCAAAGCGAGCGACAATAATCTCCCGCTGCATGTGCCGCTGCTACGCATACTGCGACAGCAACGCCTCCGGGTAAGGCGGAGCATGCAGCAACCGCTGCGGCCTCTGCAACGCCGCACGCCGCGGTGCAGATTGGATTTTTGAAATTGAAGGTTTGAAGCTGCCGCTGAGCCAGAAAGTCTTGCGCCTTCGGAGCACTTGCTTCGGGGACGACCTTATCCCTAAAGTGCGAAGCTATAATTTTCTCAATCGTAGCGCGATCTGCGGTGCTTAAGCTGTCCCACTCGCTCTTGTTGACGTTTATGTCCATTTCGATCTCCATCAAGTTATAATGTCAGAGAAATATACGGGAATTCAACGCGCAGTAGCGCCCAACTTGCGCAGACGGTCGATTGCATGGCCATGTCGCAGGACGCGCGGAGAAGACGAAAGCTCGCAGCAGCGCATTGGACTCCCGCCCACGGCTGTCGGTCGAGCGCGGCAGCCGCGGCCGGGGACGAAACGTTCCTCCAGCTTATAAGAAGCGCATCGCCGTCGTCAGTCGGTCCTTCAGCGAATTCCTCTTCGCCACATAGCTGCCATAGGACACGGGATCCTCCCCGTGCTCGCCCCCAGAACAATTCAAATGCAAACCGTTGACTAAAATGTCGAGCTCACCCAAACCAGCATTGACCTGTTGCACAGCATTCTGTGTCTGGTCTCTTGCCAAAGACGTTCTTGCGTCGCTGAAATCATTCACAGCCGAGTGACCGTGGACCTGCAACGCGCCCCAGTTTTCCGGAGGCCTTCCGTGGTTCCCGCCTGAGCAGCCCAGGCTCATTGACGCCATCATATCTTGGAGCTGAGGGATTGCTTCGCCCAGGATCTGGTCTACAACGCCCTTCGGATCGGTGGCCATCTAAGTATCCTCCTCGGTTTTGAATTTCCTCATAAGCTTACCAGCCGTGGCTAGAGCTTTTGAGCGGAACTCTTTTTATTGAAAACTAGAGACAGGCTGGCGGCGGCAATAGCCGAAGGAGAACAATGTCACGAACACGACCTTGAGTTACATACTACCTTGAATAGATTGTTGGCCTCTGTAGGTACTCCGAAGGCGCCAACCCCGTCCACATCTGAGCTGCCGACCAAAGGCCACCGCGACGGACGATATGGGTCATTCGAGACCCGGGCGGCCAGCAGAGAATGCCGTTGCAAGCGGAAATAGAGTCAGAGCATTAGTGGCTCCGCGGAGCCGACTAGGACGTTAGAACGTTGAGTGGTAAATGTGCCGCGTGGTCACAAGAAGTATGGCGCGAGCTGCAGACTGAAGACGGCCAGCGCAATTTACACAATATCAAACTCCTTGAGGAGCGCTTTGAGCCGATGGCAGCGTGCTCCTGGAACGTTCCGCTGACAGTACCGCCAGAAATTTGATTTACATCAACCGGCTCAGCTCGAACGAAATTTTCAGATTAGGTTCTGCGCGATGATCACCCACCTCTTCTTCTTATTCTGGATATTTCTCTACTTTCGTTACTTCGATTTTCGCTTTCGGTACTCCGGCCACGTTCCGCGCACTACATTTTGGGGCGCATTCA
Organism: Bradyrhizobium sp. USDA3010; assembly: GCF_056429065.1. Taxonomy (NCBI): domain Bacteria; kingdom Pseudomonadati; phylum Pseudomonadota; class Alphaproteobacteria; order Hyphomicrobiales; family Nitrobacteraceae; genus Bradyrhizobium; species Bradyrhizobium sp. USDA3010. The sequence goes on along the minus strand of NZ_JBWJZD010000070.1, from coordinate 17,542 downwards.
ACGATCGGAGGGCATCAGAAATCCTGAAACAAGATCCTCTCATCGGCGTATCGATAATGCCAACTCCGATCTGGTTAGCCGCTCTTCGAAGTACCTTCGTGATGGCTCCCGTTTTCCTAGCCAATACCGTCGATACCATCACCTTGGCCGCAATGGCGACTGTCGGGCTGTTCCTGTTGATGTCACCGTTGCGCGTACCCTCCCCACTTCAGTTGAACCGGACAGGAGAAGCACTGACGGCGAAAGTCGGCCTCATGCTTGCTGGTTCGCTGAATAGCTTCCTACGCATCGGAATGCTGGCGTTCGCTATCTTCCTGCTTAAGTGGATCACTGGTATCCAGTTTAATCCCACCTGGTTGCTTCCGGATCTGCATCTATTCCCGCAACCAGTCCGGTCGGATGAGCTTCGCGATGCAGTCTGGATCACCGCCTTCTTCATGTTGTTTCTAAAGACGTTGGCAGTCGCGAAGGTCACAATGGATCAAGGCGAGGAGCCCTCGCTATACGCTCCAATTGAGCATCATATTGCTCGCGAAGCTGAGAAGAAGAGAAACTATCGCAACAGCAAGATGTATGCCGTTTGCTTTTTTGCGCTTGGTACGATGAGTTTGTACTTCACCTACAACTACACCGCCCTACTTGAAGGCTTTCACGGACACAGACTCGCTGGCATCCTGATGTATCTGGGGCTCGTACTTCATTTCCATATTTGACGCGCATGGCGCTCAAAGAACGCGCGGTCTTTGGGCCATGCGCAGTTCTGGCTACTGCCGCGGCTTTCACCTCACGCGTCGCCGGCGCGTTCGAATCCCCTGCGGGGGCGTCGAACAAGGGGCGCACCACACGTCGTACTGCAGGCGCCAATGAATGGGCGGACAGGGAGTGGTTACAGCAAACCACTCCATTGCAGTTATGCGCACCTGGTATCCCGATTCCACCTCCTCCACCTATTTTGGGGAATCCAAACTGTGCGTTTGCCGCTGAGCTAAGCGCAAAACTAAGGAGCAGGAGACCAATTTCGAGCCAGCCCAACTTTCTTGTTATAACTCGCCCCTCCGATCCCAAACCTACCTCTGACCTACTCCGGCCGGAGCATCTCAAACGCGTATAGGTAGCTCGTAGTTTGATTTGCGCTTTGCTTGCTACTCCAGCGCCCGGGACCTCCTTCCATGACAAATGAGAGCTGCTCGCTCGGTACCAACTTATCCGCTGGGTGAGTATCATTTGCCGCGAAATTTCTTATCGTTACCTGCAGCTCATTTGTCTTCTCTTGCCAATCGACGAGACGAATTGAACGAACGCCATACTCGCAGGCATTCTCTCCTTTGTCTTCGGCATACCCGACGTACGAGCTCCTCGATGAACTGTAGGCCAAGATTATTCTCCCGTCCCACACACAACTGCGCTTTTGAGTGTTTGGATCTACACGTCGCAACCGGATCTCCCATGTTCCTTCGCGAGGATGTGGGCTCGCGGAGAGTTGCGTCGCGACCGCTGCCGTACATGTTCCCAATATTGCAACGATTGCAGCGCCGAAGATGGATTTACTCATCCACGGATCGCGAAATGGCACAATTGACGTCGCGTGCAGCGTCCAAAGATAGACAATCGCTGAAAACAAACAGATGCTGCTTGCTACCAACACATCGGCCGGGTTGCTCGGTCGTAGCACCACGGCGTACACGATTGAGGGAAGAAGTATGCCCGCCGCAAGCGAAAGCGCTAAAATGAGAGCGGCAACGGGTCGATCCGTTACTCTCGCCTCGTCGTCGTGATGCTCATCAATGCTCATGGCGCGCCATCTTTGCGGGTGAGTTTCTACTGATTTGTCAGAATCTGACCTCGGGTCCCGGGTTGGCCAGCATCACCAGTTGGTCCGAACTCGCCGGGCGGACCGTCCGGACCGGTTGGCCCTCCTCCACAGTACGTCGTCCCGCCGCCACCGGGGCCGCCCGGTCCTCCTGGCCCCCCCGGTCCTCCCAAGCCGCCCGGTCCAGGGGCCCCCGGGTTAGATGAGAAAGCGATCATATCGACCTGTAGAAATATCTTTCCCTTGAGAACGAGCACGCCGCCGTCGCCGCCCTTACCACCGGGAGCGCCCTTCTCTCCTGCCTGCCCCTTGCCGCCACGGCCTCCAGCGCTACCCCCACGCGCACAATCGAAAAGATGATCAGCTCCTCGTTGACCTGGCTCTCCAGGCGCCCCCCTCTGCCCGGGACGGCCGGGCCCTCCCTGCCCGCCGTCGCTTCCATTGAGTGCAACCGTTAATTGGCTCCCATTGGCGAGCGCTCCATCGAGCGTCACTCTGCCGCCGCCAAAACCAGCGGCTCCCGGGACGCCCGCCCGTGTCTCGGGCGCACGCGCTATTTGTTCACTCTCAAACGCCTTTATTGACCCGTTTTCGGAGACGAAAACGGGTGACGAAATTTCCAGGCTTCCGCCGTTGGTAAATATTTGTGCGCTATTGCGAAGCTCGAAGCGGCTCGCGCGAATTGACAGCGAGATCGCGGTCCCTGGTCGACCAATTTTGAGAGTCGTTCCGTCCAAAACCAATGCGGGCTGGGCTTTCAGCCATTCCGCGTACTGAGCCTCATTCAAATCCGGCGGCGGCCTCTTTAAGACATCAGTTGGAAACTCTGAAAGTGACGTTTCTGGACCACGCAAGACGAATTCTTTGTCCTGCGCTATCGCAGCCTCACTAAGCGCCAAGCAAGAGAAGGCAAGTACGACGACTCGCTTTAGCGCGGTTCTTCGGCATTGCGCACGAATGGAAGGCGCCACGCGCGCGGCCAGAACCCAACCAGCGAAAACAGCCGCGCTTTGTTCAAATGACCGACACATTCCCGATCGACCATCATTGCTGTTCTGTTGGCTCGATGATCTAGCCGTCGAAGCTTTGCAAATGCCCATCTTCTATCCTCAGCTTCAAGTACACAGACGCAAGGCTGAGCCAATCCAAAAATCGCCTCTCTCACTACGGTGTAGCTACTGCTTCGCATGCTCGTTCGGCTGACCACTTCCGAATGCGCTCCTCGGAGACCTCGAAGTGCATCGTGTCGCGAAAACCAACGCCTGAGTACCAGCCTGCCTTGTTGAACAGCGGGATTAGGATCGCAATAAATCTTGGGACGGTTTGACCTGTGTTGGCAGGTGCATCATATCCTACGACCTTGAAATCGACAGCAGTGCCCCAAGCGTGATTGGAAACATATCTGCTGACTGAACCGTCCGTCGGCTTGCGCATCCGCACGCTTAGCATCCCCTCCGTCGACAGTACATTCTCGAGGTCGGGATATTCGGCGAATGCTTGTCCCAATACATCCGTTACGTCGGCGACCGCAAGGTTCAGCCCGGTCAGACGGAACAGAGGGGACATGCGCGCGGTCACGAGATAGCGCTTGACGAAATCGGAAACGCGCTCTGGCTGGTCCGTGGTGGTAAGTGGCATCCGGGGTGTGCCAAGCAGCGAGATCATCGTCGCTTCCGTTGCGCTCGAAATCCCCTCATTGATCGGAAGCAAGCTAGCGATGTCCTCCCGCTCCAGATATTTCCTGGCGGTGTTTGCCCGGCTACCGTCGCCCGCCGCCATTATCGCCGCCACATACTGAATCCCCCGCCCGCCGGCAGCGACGGCTGGGGTGTCGATGATCCGTTCGACCGTCATCAGCAACTCCCGGCTCGCCGATCTCACCTCCGCTGCATGCCTCACGATCGGTCCCCAGTGACCTGCAGCCAATCGAAGGCCCAGGGCGGCAATTTCGACGGCCATCGCCGGGCACTTCTTTGTGAGTTCCTGAAACACATAGCCTGGTGACCCGGGCGTCCCGACGTTCTCATCTTTGTAGCCACTTGGAGGTGACATGCCCTCCTTGAAGATATCTTCAAGCCCCTGGCTCTGATCACTCTGATAGTGATGCACGATATCCAAAAGCTCGGCCCGCCCAGCGACGAGGTTGAAGCTCACCTGGAACAGGCCAGCTTCGGCAGTATCTGCGCTTACGTTGTTTGCGCTCTGGTCTCGGCCCTCGACACAACGACCGCTGCTCTCGCGCATCCCTAGTCCTAGAAGCAGCACGAACACACTTCGCAAACGTTCGAGCGGCGTCGCCGTACCCATACCGATCGCCCGCAGTTGGTCGGCGTACCAGGTCAACGCATCACCCTTGAGATGCCCCTGGTTATCTAGATAGGCCGCCTCTAGCGCGCGAGACATCCGGTCGGTGACCGGATCATGCGCTTGCAGCCTGGCATATGCCGATGCGTAAGCAACGGCCATACCTGCCGTGTAGCCGATGCAAGCCGGTCCACGGTCCTTCCAATAGTATCGGGCAATCGCTGATGCCTTTGCCGCGGCGATAATGCGCGGCGCGTATAGGTTGAAATCTAACGCGGTATCTTGAAGCGGTGACATGGCTTCGAACGGCTTGACGTCAGCCGCAAACATCTGAATTGTCGCCCGAACATTCTGATCGGCATCGGGTTGCGGATCGTTCGCCACATGCGACGCGCGGTTCGGTTGCCTCTTCTTCGCCCTCGCCGTTTTCATCAACGATGCTCCTCTGCAATCTATCGTTCGCAAAAACCATCGCCCGCACAGGCGCGCAGGTCTTGACTTGACTCTGCGCTCCGGCCTTGGCGATCTCGGCAGCTAAAATCGCAGGGCCTTAGTTCTTCACGCTAAGGCTAATCGTCGTCAGATCCACCTTCTTGCCGGTCTGTTCGATTTTCCCACGCTCGTAACCCAGCGTCATCCCGATATTGTCAGTGAAGTTGTACGAGAGGGACGGATTGAAATGCTCGAATGTCCGACCACTATAGAAATCGCGGTACCAACTATACGTCACGTTCAGTAGCCATTTGGGCGGCGGCGGCTTGTCGGGATCAACGTTCGTCGTATCTTGCGGCACGAAGTTCAGGGAAACCACCGGTCCAGCACGCAGTACCTGGTCGTGCGAGTCAAAGATCGGATCCTTTACAAGCTTGCTCGCTCTCTCGAAATACTGTGCCCGCAGCAGCGGCGTAAACCAAAAGTACCCCAGCTGTCCCACCGGAACATTGCTACCGATGCGGTAAGCATCACTAAGCGGCTGGAGCTCGGCCGTCGTCATGTACGATCGCGTGAGGCCGCTGAAGTCTGAGACCACGCTGGCACGCGCTCTGGCGTAGACCTGCCAGCGGTTCTGCAAGAGATCGGGCACCCGATCGAACAATGCTTCGCTCGAAAAACCGTACGTCAGGACGTTGGCGTTCTGCGCTGCGAGTGCTGTGTTACTATTGGTTACGCGTTGAAACGTCACCGTCGGAGCGATCGCCCAAAGATTGAGATAGGGGCCATCAGACAAATTTGGATTGACCCAAATCAGCTCCCCTGCCACGGCGCCCTTGGCAGACCATTGATCATTCAGCGCAACTCTATCGCGCGCCCACGAAAATTGAGCTCCTTTGGCCAGCGCACCGTTGCAGTTCTGCGCGTTCAGGAAATTCAAATCAGTAAAGCTGTCGCCGACGGCTAGGTGTGCATTCCATCCGTCGTGACAGGCTTTCGAATCCAATGCGCTTGTCAGAAATGGAATGACCGCTTCGGTCGCTGGCACGGGCTGCGGGGTTGGCACCGTCGCGGCGGCCTTCAGACTTTTCTTCGCCGGCCTCTTCTCAGCGATCGGGGACCCAGTCTTGTCATCCTCGAAGCTCGCTCGTTCGCCTCCGTCCTTTTCGCAGCTTGCGTAGTATCGCTTTACCTTGTGCCCGGGCAGCACGCAGACAGCCTCCGGCGCCTTTGCTTGCGTTTCGCCAGTTGAAGACACAGCGATGATCATTGCGGCTGCCGACAGCAGCCGCCCAATCCGATTGTGGCTCATGATCGTACCTCAGACGGTCGCGCGTTCGCTATCGAGCGCCAGGAATCTTGCCTTGCCGGTACGTTGGTCAGCCTTGTAACTCGCCATCTTGCGGCGCGAGGCTACGAGCGCATCGGCAATCTGTTTGATCGTTGCAAGGCGATCCATGTCGGTAGCTCGCAATCCGTAGCCAAACGAATGTATGTGCGGCAGAAAGGAGATGGTATCGGCCAGCAAACGCCAACCCGCGAGGTTGGTATCGTATCCGCATAGATGCCTGACGTTTGAGTTCTGGTCCTTAATCAAGGACGCATTCGTGCTCCTGCTCCTGAAAAACGCGAGTAGGTCTTGAACAACAAAGTCCCTGTTTGAAATCGACATGTGGCTCCCCCAAGCCGATGAATAGAACCGATCTGATCAGCAATTTAATTTGGTTGCAATCAGAATTTCTCACAACTATGCTATATTCCTTTCAAAGCGGCACCCTGCGCTATGCGCTTTCCGCCCCGGGCCGAAGTCCCGACCCCGGGATTGCGCTGTCGCGTGGGGACCGGCTATTCGAAAGTCACGCTCCTTCTCCCGACGAGAAGCAAGCCACATGGCGCGGCTACTACGCTCAAGGTCGCACGCGACCTGCTCCGCTTCGCTGCCCCCTTCGGCTGACCGCGCCGCTTTGTGTGGCAGTGCCGGAGGAGTCGGGACGAAGGGCGTCAGTAAAAACGCGCCATCGGCGCGTTTCGACACCCCTGCGGGGCGCCGAACAAAGGGCAGACCCTAAGCTCATCGATGTCAAGACCGTGAGTAACCCTCGCCTTTGTCCGGCTCCTCGTATCGACGCTTGCGCATTTCGAGTTCTTCTTCGCTCCGGCGTTGTTCGGCCGCGACCTGACGGTCGAGGCTCGCGATATATTCCTGCGCGAACGATTTGACCTTTTCATTTGCATCTGAGAGCCACGGTACCAGTGCATCTCGCTTGCCTCTGTACGCCTCCACTAACCCAAACTCGCCGCCGACGACGCCTGTTGCTTGCAACACCAACTCTACGTTTTCCCGCAACCGATCGTCTGCAGGCAGCCGCCGAACAATTTCCTTACATAGAGGTTCGACAAATGACTCGCCGCGATAGCTGGACAAAATCCTGATCACGAATTCCAGATCTTCGTGAGTACCGGCCTCCACAAGTGACATCAGCTTGCGATTGAGCGCATCCGACAACGCGGGAAACGTCGCGCTTATGAGACGGCCGCCGGTGAACTGGAACATAACGTCACCGCCAGCGAACAGGCGACGTACGCCATCGATCGCATGATCCGCTATTCCCTGGAAACAGTTTTTGAGTTCATAGAATTCATACGGTACGGGCTCATATGCATTGTCCGGGTCCGATGAGGTGGAATATTTCAATCGCTCCACGAAGAGATCAAAGACTCGTTCCGGACGAGTGTTGGCGATATGAACGAGAAGGAACTCAGCGTGCGTATCGATGCGGGGCGCGTGCAATAGGCTTTGGAGGATGACTTCGACACCTTGCGGCGTCAGATCGCGAACACAGGAATCCGCCTTCGGCACGAACCAAGCAAGATTGACCCAGCGCGCATCCTTCTTCTTTGTAAAATACGTGACTCCGGGAAGGATAACTTCGTCAATCAACGCTGTTGTCGCGTCCTTGTATCGGCGAAACGCCGTATCGAGAACGTGCACGATCACGTTTTCATCGTCGAGTCTGATCCCGGCTTCAAGTAGCTGCTTCAACATTTCCTCGTCTAACCGAGTTGAAAACTTGAAGTAGTGGGCGATTTGAATGAGGTACCGATCCTCTGCAAGCCATTCCGCTATCCGGTTTTCGAGCGTCGCAACTTCGCTGCCCTGAGCCAGGCCCGAGAGCATGATGCCGAGAAATCCCGTCAGCGGTTCCTCCAACCGATCAATATACCGGAACACAACTACAGGCTTCTCACGGCCGAGCCGCTGTAGAAATTCCCCAAAGCTCTGGAAAGTTGCCATATCGTTCGATTTCGTCTGCGCGCAACGATTGATGATTGCGAACCAATCATCGGCATTCCCCTCCGTAACGTCAGCAACCAGCTCGTCGATACGCTTGCTGCGATACGCTTGCTCTTCGTCATATTGAAAGCCGTCGCTCTCCCACATCGGAGGAAAGACCGATTCGAAGCCAACCAATGTCTTGTAGGTTACAAATCCTTTATTCGCGTGCGCACGCGTGCGGAACGCTTGTATGCTCTCATGCAAGCGACCAGCGGCAGCGAGAACCGCGGCATCGATGTCCTTTGCGACTTGAATTCCCTTGTTTCGGCGGTGCATCGACAAAATCCGATGCTCGATACTTTGGATTATCTCGTAGTCGTCTCCCGCAGCTAGCGTGCTGAAGAAATCGACAACCCTAGCGCTATCGTTGAGCACATCAGCAAGCAATTGATTGGAGTAGTTGGTCGATGTCGGCATTCCTGTGGCAGAAAACAGAACTCTTTTGATTTGGGCTCTTTCATCTGCCGACGTCGCTGATCGATAGAGCTTGCAAAGCGCATCGATCGCTTCCGTACGCATCGAGCGCAAGGCGTCACTCGCCACAACGGACCCGCGATGTAAGGTCATAGTATTGTATGTGCTTGTAGTCCCCTGCACCTCGGTACTTAAGGCCTCGTCGAGCACCCTCAGAAGAACTGGCAGAACCGGCGGCACGCGATCCTCGTCAAAGTCGCGCACCTTCCGAACGAGGGTTACCTGAACTACCGGCCCAGCCCGCTTCCATACTTCCATTTCATGGACCCCGAGCTCATGGATGAGATCGAGGAGATGCTTGCGCTCGGTTTCATCCTGCGCACCGGGAAAGACATCGCATATCGCTTCGAACGTCCCCCCGATCGAGACATACCGCACCTGTCCCAGAATCTCGGAGGCCACCTTGACGACACGCTCAACACTTACTCCGGGAAAATTGCCGCCGGGCGTCTCGATCTCCCGCGGCTTCGTTAGCCGCGCCGCCTTTACCGCCGCGATGATGCTGTCTTTGATTTCGGGATAGACGATCACATGGTCGTCGTAGTTTGGCAGAACGTAGTCGCGGAAACGCTCCAGCAGTTCCAACCGCTCGTTGTTGTCGGCGCACTCAGCGAGAGCCTTCAACGCGCCACGATCGAACAACTCCTTACCGCTCATCAAGCGATCGTAGTCGCTGATCGCTTTCTGGAATTCATAGCCGGCAGGAAGCAGGTATGTCTTCATGATCGTCTCGAAGCGCTTCTCGATCGCTTCAAAGAGTTTCCCGCCAAAGCCCGTCAGTTTCGGCCGCTTGTAGAGAATGTTGTGCTCCATTTCGGACCACGTGTGATTCAACGTCGTTTGCACTTGCACCTCGCAGGCAAGACCGGCAAAGCGCGCATACTCCGGCAACTTTGTCCGATCATCCTTGAGAGAAACGACGAAATTATCGGAGATAAAACAATTCTTTGGGTCACCATCGCCTGGCACCGGGTGATGAATCTTCGTGCGATCCCAATCGACATCGAAGTTATCTGTCATAATGCCGCTACGCTGATAGCGCGTGACGTCCGAATTCGAATAGAAGATGAGCCGACAACCGGCCAGGTCTTTTATGTCTTCCGCCAGCGTCGTAGTCTCGAGCTTTCCACGCTCCTCTAGCTTCTTCTTGAGTGACTTCGGGTCCTTCGCGCGACCCTGCACGAGTTGCAGCCTGAACGCGACCGGATGCGCGGTGATCGCAGCGCGAAGAATGGACGCGACAACATCGGCGAGAGCCGCATAGTCAGCCCGCTTCGATCTGGAATAGGTTTCAAAATCCATAGGTGAATGCAATGCTCAGAACCGACTCAGTCGGTTAAGCCGATTGTACCAGCGCAGTACCGATTCGCCGCCGAAATAACGATGCAGCAAGCCCCCCTAGCCTGAACCACATCGATTTTTCCGCGACCGTAGCCGAGCCCTTGGGAAGACGCAATTTATGAGCATAGAAAAAGAAGACCCTCGCTCGAAGCGAGGGTCGGGACAAAAAGAACGTCTACGGTAAATCCGCTCTGTTCGGGCGCACGACAGCATCGCGCCGTCGGTCAGGCCTTCCGAAGGTCCCCGCAACGGTACTCCTCCTGCTGGAGCGTCCATCCGCTGCGTCTAGATGGGAGGCGGTCACTTCTTGCTTTATCAGTACTCGGTCGCGAGCATGAGCGTGAGCACTCGTAGTGTCCGCTCGCGATTGCCGGGATCTTCGGAGCCGTGCCGCATGTCCTTATCGTAGTAATCTATCTTCCAGAAGAACTTGCGGCCGACCAGATCGAAGCTTCCGAAGTCGTGCTCGCCGTGCGGATCGTTCTCCGGGGTAAAGTCGGAGAACTTCGCCACTTGAAGAAGCGCCTCGGCCTTCACGCAGTCCGCTAGCTCCGCAACGCCGATTGTCATCATGACCTTGCCGCCGCGGAACGTGTTCCGGAACGCGTCGTTGAGAAGTGCGATCTTATTCATCATCACGCTCCTCCGCGTCTTCGCTTTTGTACGGGGACATATGACGTGCGCCGCAGTACGGACAATCATCGTCACACTGTGCGGACCAGATGTCCGTCCACTCACGACCGCATTCTGCGCAGTGGTAGTAGTTTCGAACCAGCATCGTCGGCCTCCTAGATCAGACCGGCGAGCACAAGTACCGATACGACGGTGTTACCGCCGCACGCCTCGCAGAAGCCCTGGTCTTGATCGGGCTCCATATCTGCCGTGTGGTCACATCCCTCCGTCATGCAGATGGCCGGACACACTGCATCCTTAAGGGCCGTCGCTAGCAGAAGATCGTCGAGGCTATCGAAGCCGCTAAGATCGCAAAGCTTCATCAGCTTTAGAGCTTTTTGGGAAAGAGCAATGTTGGACATCATGTCCTCCTCGCTACGAGCACCCGACCCATTCGGGGGCTCGATCGCGAGGCGGAATCCGAGCGTCCGTCACTGAGCCGGATTAGAATAAATACCCAATCGACCGTATGGACGCTCGTCGCGATGCCTCCGCCTCGCCACCGAGACCCGGACATGCATGCAGGTCCCGGATCGCGGGGCGGAACGTGCAAAGATCAAAACTCTGAGGTGATTGTCGCGACTAAATCGAAACGAGTGGAGGCGGGAGATCGTGCCACTTCGTCACTGAGCGGAGCGTGACATCGAAATACCTGACACACCCTCTCGGAGGATATGTCTGAAGCGCGAGGATGGAGCGCATGCCGCTACGACTTACGCGTTTTGCTCGCGCCGACCATCGCAACGTCGGCCAGACCTTTGGGATCAAGGACGAGGATCGTTTTTCGCACATCTACATCATCGGTAAGACAGGTACAGGCAAGTCGACCTTGATCGAGACGATGGCGCTCCAGGACATTGAAAACGGACGCGGGCTTGCGCTTATCGACCCCCATGGCGATCTGGTAGAGCGCATCGCGGCTCAAGTGCCGACACAACGAAAATCGGACGTGATCTATTTGAATGCCTGTGATCCAACGCAGCCGTACGGGTACAACCCGCTGCGCCATGTTCGCGAAGATCGTATCGCCCTTGCCGCTTCCGGCTTCATCGAGGTCTTCAAGAAGATGTGGCCGGACGCATGGGGCGTGCGCATGGAGCACATCTTGCGAAACGTGCTTATGGCACTCCTGGAGCAGCCGGACGCGACGATGCATGACGTGCTTCGCATTTTGTCGGACCAGAAATTTCGTACGGAGATTGCGCGAAAGTTAAAGAATGAGACCGTCCGTACGTTCTTATTGAAGGAGTTCAATCGCTTTTCATTCGGCTACCGGGCAGACAGCACCGCCCTTATTCAAAACAAAGTCGGGGCCTTTCTCTCTGACCCGCTCCTCAACCGGCTACTCACCGCGCCCGAGCGCGACCTCCACATCCGGCAGATCATGGATGAGGGCGGAGTGCTGCTCGTGAACCTAGCGAAGGGGCAAATCGGCGAAGATAGCTCATCGCTACTGGGCGGTTTGCTTGTCACAACGCTCGGACTGGCTGCCTTCAGCCGAGCGGAATTGCTCGCGCATGAACGGAGAGATTTCTACGTCTACGTTGACGAATTCCAAAACTTCACGACGCTCGCCATGGCGAACATGTTCTCGGAGCTCCGCAAGTATCGTGTCGGCTTCACGGTCGCCCATCAGTATCTGCACCAGCTTGAACCGGACGTGCGCCATGCAGTCCTCGGAAATGCGGGTACGATTATCTCTTTCCGCGTGGGCTCGGAGGACGCGACGTACCTGTCGCGAGAATTTCAAGAGCGATTTGAGGAGGTGGACCTGTTGCAGCTGCCGAACTACCACATCTACCTCAAGCTCATGATCGACGGCATGCCGTCAAAACCTTTCAGCGCCGTTACAATTGAACCTAGCGCCCGGCACGTCCTCGATCCTGCGCCACACCCTAGCTTCGAACCTGAGGCTTAGAATGTTTACCTCTTGGCCCTGGAGCGCCATCGCCTCGATCAAGGTCGACTTGCCTGTACCTGTCTTACCGATGATACAGATGTGCAAGAAGCGGCATGCACTCGCGTTGTGAGCCATCGTCATGTCCACCGTACGACTGAACCAGCAGACGGGTTCTATTCATCAGGGCTGGCCGTTTTTTTGACGCTCTCCACCATTGTGGGGTCGGTTATGGATTTCGACGCACCCACATGGTAAAATTACCATCTGCTCTTTGAGATCCACACGGAGAGTGATTGGCGCGCCGTGTTTCGTGCGCCGTACCTCTAAGCTCACTCAAATGCAGGTCGGCTCCGCTCTTGCAGCTTTCTCGGAAATCTGCACGCCACCAAGTGATGGACCACACAACAATCACCGCACAATTTGCCGTGGCGGCGAGGCGCCCTTCGCAAGCAGCGATCGGGCTCCTTTCCGCCATGGTAAATCCGGATTCAACGGGAACCCGCTGGCGCTTGGAAAGGAAGCAAGTCGATGTCAGCGAAAGCTAACCGTAGGAAGCCCGCGCTCAAGCTCGAAGGCTCGCTTGATAGCATCTTGCACGTGGATCGCTCAATTCCTCCGATCTACCCGAAATGGGTCAAGAGGGTGATGCGCCCCGATCTCCAAAGGAGTGGACCAGCACGCTACGATCTAGCGCATGTCACACTGTGGCTTCATGAGGCGCAAAAACGGGGTGATGTTATCAACGGACACTCGATTCACAGTTATCTCGTAAACACCAATTCTCTCCCGACGTGCCTTGGTATCCGTGACGCCGAAGAGATTCAAAAGAAGGGCATAGCAGCCTTCCGTAGGTTTTTCGGTACGACCGTGTTCTTTTGGAGATCTGTCGTTCAGCGCGACGATGGATACCTGAGCGTACCCTACCTCTATGAATACTACGGAGACGAACTCGTTTTGAATTTCCTCTGGCTTGGCGACGACTGGATCAGTCTCAATCCCGCAGCCCGTTTGGAAATGAACTGAGGACGAGTACAAGTCTATTATTTGGGCCCATAGCAATGCTGTGGGTCCCTTTCTTCGCGAGAGAGGTGACCCCCGAGGCCAGTATAGGCTATACTCGATCTGTTTGTTGATTGCGCCCTCGACATTTCTTAGATCTAGGGCCACCTTTGATCCGATTAATAAGGATGAGATGCAAAGCCGTAGGAGAGCCCCATGGCTGAGCGGTGTGATTTGTTTAAGCAAAATCCGAGCTCGGGCCGTGTCCGAGGACCTCGTATAAAGATCTGCGGGATAACTAGTCATCGCGACATCGAACTTTGCACCCAAATTGGTGTGGACGCCCTCGGCTTTCTGGTCGGTCACGAGAAATTAGGACAGGACGGCAGCGTGCAGGGGCACCGACTGAGCATTGAACGTGCGAAAACCTTAGTGGGCGCAGTGCCGAACCAAATATCCAGCGTGTTGCTGATCCACCAAACCTCGGCTGAAGACGTCCTAGCCCTATGTCGCGCAATTTCGCCTGACGTCATTCAGGTTCAGAAGGAGGTTGCACCGGAAACCCTTCGGGAAATCAGAGACAACCTCCGTAGTATTAAGATCATTAAGACGTTTCATGTCACTCCAGAAAGTACATCGGACCAGGTTATAAGCGCAGTAGCGGAATTCCGGCGAAACGCGGCTATCGATGGGGCTCTGCTGGATTCGCGACGCTCTTCAACTCACCACCAAACGGGCGGCACCGGAGTGACACACGACTGGAGCATCAGTGAAGCCGTTGTGCGCACGCTTCCTGATCTGCACGTTGTTTTGGCTGGGGGGCTTAAGCCACAAAACCTTACCGAGGCCATTTCTCTTGTTAGACCATACGCAGTAGACATAATGACCGGCGCTGAGAGCGCCAAAGGCATCAAGGACTACGAAGCTATCAGGAGCATCGTCAGTGTCGTTGCCGCGAGCTAAGCCGCGTGAAGCAGGCGCTTTTGGTGCGAGCGAGACATCATTGTTGCCTTGCCCGACATTTGAATATCCGTTCTATCAGCCCGTACCGGTGCTGTCGCCACTCGCGTTTGGATATTGTGAGCCGGACAATCTGCCTGCTGGCCTGTTTGAGCGCGATAAGATCTACGAGCTACCTCATTACCATCAGTCAGCGCTAAAGGGGTGGGCAGACAATCTGCGCAAGGATTATTCCCCCGCTAAAGGGTCGTTTGACTACAAAATCTCTTTGCGAGACCTGGCGTCCTATTTCTTTATTCTTAAGGGCTCGGGATACATCGAGAAGCTACCGGAAAGCATTCCGTGGTTTAGCAAAGAAGACGTCTCTCGTAATATCTTCCGCGAAAATTTCGAAGGGGTTGCGACGCCACTATCAAAGTTCAATGGCGAGTATCCAATGGGCAATCTAGCGAGCTCCTTGGCGATCCTCTACTATCTTGAGCTCACGTCTATTGTGGGAGATCATTGCGACCCAGAAAAAGTGGCGGAAAGTGTACTCGACTTGCAGGAAGCTGACGGCCACTTTCGCAAAGCCAGAAAACGAGACTCGTATGATCACGAGGAACTCAACAATCAACTGTTGGCTCTCGCGGCACTCGGTCTACTAGACGAACACTTTGGCCTGAACTCAATTCACGCCGCGAATGCGACTTCGCTGCAAAACTGGTTGTTGGGGCAGTTGCGCGAACTGCAGCAGTCGGACTTTGATCCAGATGATGTTTACAGGCTTCGCAGCCTGCTGGGCGCTTTCGAGATACTCCGACACGCTGGAGCCGACAGCGCGGAGATCGATAGTCTCGCCCTTGATGCAACAATAATGAAACTATTTGGACTGGGGGAAATGTGGGCAGAATTCAAGGGAGAGCACGCGCGCGAAAAGTATAATTCTCTCGAAGCGGGTCTGCGGTATTTTCCTTATGACATGGGGTTACTCATTAATACGCGTCCTGGCATGATAACCAACCGTTTTACTAAGGATTATCGTCAGAAAATCGGGGAATTCCAAAAAATTCGAAAGCGAGTTGAAAAGAGCCCATTTTTTTCTTGGGGAGACCGATCGTTTGATTTCTCATTGTTCGGGGCGTTTGCGTCCTTGGTGCATCTAAAGCGTGCAGCGGCGGCAGCTCTCCTATTCAACACGTATCGCTCCTACGCCACCCGTGACGATCGTCACTTGTTTGGTGTGGGTTCCTTCTGGGAAGCGCTAATGCTCAGCTATTTCTATAGACACCTTCCAATTATTCACTCATTTGAGGAGCCGGTTCTCTGGTATAAGGGCGCACGGCATGTGTCTCTTAAGATTCGTAATGCTAGCGCGCAGCCAGTTCGCGATATGCAATGTGAATGGCTGACCCCGGTTGGTCCCCCAATCCGTGTTCCCAAATCAGACGGAGAGGACAGCTCCTTCGAATACTGTTTCGAGCCTTGGCGTTCGGAAAGACCGGTACGAGTGCTGGTGCGAGGGAGCAAGTTAGAACCGGCTTCGCTAACGGGACAGCAATATGGAGCGGTTCATCTGAAGTTAGGGAGGAGGAGTGAATCCCCATTCCCTCCTCCTCTTGACCATTTCCCGGGGCCCGTCATCGTGTGCAAATACGAGGGCCAGGATTATGCGCTGGTAGCGCCGTCACAGCGAGTCTGTGTGGTGCCAAAGCGCACGGTCGTTGAACAGGTCCTAGAACAGGCACTTGCAAAGGAACGCAAAAGCAAGAGCATGGCTCTGGAGTTCTTCCGCCAGATTATCCATAAGCAATATGGGGCTATCATATCTGAGGAAGTAGCGGATCGGATCTATCGTGAGTTCTTTCCGTCGAGCTACCAAAGGTGGTTAGCACAGTTTTCGCCAGATGAGGCGGCGCTGATGTCCAGATTGTATAAGGGTTTGCGCTACTACACGACAGCTCAGGTACTCCACTCAATTAGAGAACTCCTTGGCCGCAGTCCGATTTGCAGGGCGGCTCGCACCGCACTCTTCGTGGGCATCGGGCAACACCAAGCAAAGAGCGGCCCTCATTTACTCTTTCATGTGAAGCATGCTTTCCGCGAAAGATTTCCGGACGCCGATCCAAACGAGGTCGCATTGCGATTTCAGCACCCATCCAATTTAGTAGATTTCATTCGGACCAATCCAAAAGTTGGTGAACTAGTGATAAAGCGGATAATTTTCGTTGATGATTTCTTGGGTAGTGGTGGGACAGCGATTAGGGAAATCGGGAAATTTAGAAAGCAGCATCGGAACCTAAATTACCCCGTCTATTTGATCGCTATCACAGGGTTCGAAAGAGCCTGTAATGATATCCGCAAGGCGTTTCCCGACATTCGCATTTTCACCGCTGAACGGAGGTTGAGCGAGCAAGATCGCGCGTTCTCACCCAAGAGCAATATCTTTCAAACGGAACGCCAGCGCAAATATGCACAGGAAGCATGTGAAAGGATTGGCAATGAGCTTCTTAAGGAAAGATATCCAGAAGCGAAAGAGCGTAAGTTACACGTTCTCGGGTATAAGGGAACACAAGCGCTCGTGGTGTTTGACCATAATACGCCCAACAACACTCTGCCCATCTTTTGGTCCGATGAGAGCTACAATGGCAGACCGTGGTATCCGCTTTGGAGGCGAAAGGATTGAATTGATATGTGAGGCGAGTTCGATTAGCGCCTAATATCGATGGCGCGGAAGCTTGAAGGTGTCTGGCAGCATCAGTCGTTCCGACGGCGGCGAATTGACGCGCAGATCCAAAACGGAAATTCAAATCTAGAAGTCTCGCGCAGATTTGAACTTGTTTGCAAACGCGCGCTTGCGTGATGCTGATGGCCAAGCGTTAAGGTTTCGGTCGCTGACAACCCGATAATTGTTCGCTCTCGCGCATTAGCTTAGTTTTCGGGTTGCCGCCGTCCTTCCCCCTCCCATGCTCGCGGAAACCTATTAGCGGACAAAGCGTCGTTACATATTTGAGTAAAGCGCGGGTGATGGATTATGTGCCTTCCAGTGTCGGCCCGAGCCCACCCCCTGCCTCGTCCGGCTCTGCCGGGCGAGGCAGGGGGGCTTCGCTGTGTCCGCCAGAACTAAGCTGTTCAGCTAAGGAACAACAGACCCAGGTCTCCGCCACCAGGTCAGCCGATCGCAGGTCGCTAGAAAGCAAAACAAACGTGAGCGTCATGCGGAGACCACGCGCTGAGGGTTGATCTGGTCGGCTAGGAAGATCTCGCGGAATGGTTTGTCGCGAGGTCACAATGTCAAAGAATAGTCGTAAGGATAGCGATAAGGATAGGCATA
>NZ_JBWJZD010000069.1:0-20867 GCF_056429065.1 Bradyrhizobium sp. USDA3010 | reverse complement strand
TGAAAGCCGGAGTGTGGTTCCGCCGTGCTCGTCTGCTCATCGTCTCTCCTGATTCGCGGGTCAATCTTGCCCGCCGTCAGGCAGAAACTCCACTTATCGCACTGTTCAGATTTGCGGGACCAGCTCAATCCCGTGCTTCGAGCCGAAACAGCAAATGCAGGACGGCGAGCGCATGACGATCGAGAAAGCAGCACGCGCTCTCGGGATCGCACCCTCTACTTTGCATCGCTGCCTAAACGATGGCTTCATTGCCGGAGAACAGATCACACCTGGCGCGCCGTGGCGCATCCGTATCAATGACGAGTTGCGGTCGCGCTTTGTGGAGAGCGCGCCCGAAGGTTACGTGAAGATGTTCAAGGCCATGAATCTACTCGGCGTCTCGCGGCAAACCATCTTGCAACGTGTAAAGCGCGGCGAGCTTAAGGCCGTTCACGTCTATCGCGGACGGGCAAAAGTCATACGAATTCAAGTACCTGCAGCTGCTCCTGACCTCTTCGACCCTCTCAAAAAACCTGAAGGTGTAGTATGATGCAACATCCAACAGTCCCTTGATGTCGAACTCCAGGACCCAATCATACTTCCAGCACCGCTGACGCGTGATGCCCACGGCGTCCAGAGCCGATTCTCCCGGCCTGTATCCGTAAGAGTCCTGCAGGAAGATGGATTCCAGTTCCGGCTCAATCATCTGTTTGACCACCATCTGCGCGATCCGATCGCTGATAGTGGGCACACCTAACATCCTTTCGCCGCCCGTCTTCTTTGGAATGGAGACGGCGCGCACTGGAGGTGGAAAGTAGGTCCCTGACGACATCCGATTCCAGATCTTGTAGAGATTCCCTGCCAGATCTGTCTCGAACATCTCCAAGGTCTGTCCGTCCACTCCGGCCGCACCGCGATTAAATTTGACCGCCTTGTATGCTTCGTACACTCGCCGCTTCTCGATCGAGAACGGCTTGTTTGTCGCACCGTTCGAAGTCATCCTGTTTCCAGTTGGTTCAAGAGTACGACTACCTGACCGATCCCTTTGCTCCGGCCCCATTACAGGGCCCTCAGCGCTCCTACGGATCGGTCCGCCCCAGTCTCTTGCATCGGTACTCTCACCTCACGGTTGGCGCCGCTTGCGCTTCTCCCTTGGCATCAAGAGCCTGGTTCCTGCAGTTCCGCGCGAAAGCCTGTGTCCGACTCACGCCCCCTCTACGCCGGTCGCCGTCCGCCCGGTCATCAGGCATCTGGCGGACTTGTCCCAGGATGACGAAACGATCCTGGTTTTGACGACGCTTGGATTCATAACGACGCGTCCTCGAAGGGTTCACTTTCGTTCGTCTTTCGGACACTCACCTGCTCGGTTTGATCCGAACTTTTGATCCGACGCTCACCACCACGGCTCTTTACCGCAGCAGCTCGGACTGGTTTGAGACCCGCTCCTGAAAGCCGATCTCGGGCGGCCAGTCCCCATCTTTCCCGCAGCTTCACAATCGGTTTTAGTTCATGTTGAACTCCTTCCGCTGTCTGCAGCACACTTTCGTCGATGAAGACGAGACGCTCAGGGTCAAGATCGATTTGCCCTTCGAACCACTCCTCACGCGCGGCATTTATATCGCCGCGCCGTTGCTCGGCGGCGTGCGCTGTCTTTTTCTAAGTGTGATCTTTCTGCGCTGGAAAAAACGCCAGAGCGACGCGATGCCAATCGATATTCCACGACGTTTCAACAGTTCTCGCAACTCGGCAAGCGTGATATCCGGCCTCGCTGTCACCGCCTCCAGAATCAATTGCGAATGCGCTTCGATGCGCTGCGATTTGCGGTCACCGCCCTGGCGTTTAGGAACGATGTCGCCAACTTTCTTGAGGCGACCGCGCCAGCGGATCGCTCTGGCCGCGCTGACACCAAAGCGCTCAGCAGCCTGTCGACAGGACATGCCACCGTCAATCGCGGCTACCACCCTTTGGCGAAGATCAACCGAAAGCGCCCTGGCCATACATGCTGGCCTCCCTCGCCAGCATGCAGCTTGAATCTGACTCGCGCCGTTTTGGGAATCCCCACCCGGTTCATTCCGGTCGGAAAATGCTTTAGCTATACGCCCAACCAACGCGCTCCTGAGGCGGCGCTGTATCGTAGCAACCGAATTCGGCATGGCGTTCAGTTCTGAGCGGGACAGCAGCGGGGTCTTTGCATTCTGAGAAGCCCAAGTTTTTTGACGGACGCGGGCCGACCAGGTCGGGAGGGCGGAATCGTCCCCTTCGTGCGGCGATGCGTGGATAGCTTACCTCACCGCAGAGGGGGGCTGTGTTTTGAGACGATCCAGCATCTTCGATCCCTCGCGGAACGACTTCCCCCAGGATTTCTTGGCAAAGTCCAAGTGGCACTTCATAGCCTGAAAGTGGATTGTCATTTTCGCCGTCAGTGACTTCTCCGAAAATCAATAAGAGCGCGAAGACCCAGCTAGCCCAATTCCATTGGCTTTGCATACGTCCACGCCGACCGAATGAGGTGGGTATGACAAGTTGGAGATTGTGGTACCTTCTGAAGGTTGATGATCGGAACTGAGCAGCGAACCACTCAGCACGTCGGCAAATGAACGCGGAGAACAATTTCGCGGCGCGGCTCATTGACGCCGGTCGCCTCGCAGCAATAGCACGTACATGCGGTCTGAAAGCTGACGTCTCATATTACGTCAATGAGGCGCTCAAAGAGCTTTGGCGAAGCAGGTCGCCCGACGAGGCAAAGAGGATCGCTGAGCGCTGGGTCTTGTGGGACGCAGAAGGGAGGCCGTGGCCGCGCCTGCCATCGCTGGAAAACGAGGCTCCGTTCTATCGCGCCGGCGCGGCACAGGTATCGGTTGTGAATCGGCCGGTGACGCCACTGCATGCAATCCGGAACTGGTTCGAAGGCCAGAATGAGGAGGTACGATGCGAGATCGCTGGCATGGCAGCGCTTCTGGTCTTGGAAGGTGGTGGTCTTCTCGAATGCAGCAGCAAAGGGTGGTGTGACCATCTTCGGAGGTGGCTGAGCGAGGCGGGATTGCCAGCCCATACGATCATCGGCCGCGCTTTGAGGTTCCGGACCTGTTTTGAGTATTTCGCGGAGAGCAGGTTCACCGAGTCGGGCTGGAGACGGTCCGAAGCGGCCGCTCTCAAAATTCTCGAAGATGCCAAGCGCGACCCGAACTCGGAAGCTGTGCGGTTTGTACCAATTGCCCGAAAACTGCTTGATACCTTGCCCGCTCGAAAAATCCGTTGGATGGAAGTACGGAAGTCCTGGAGAGAACTGGCGAACGCCAGCCTCACAGCCCGGGCTCTCAGGGTATGGAGCGCCTCACAGATGAGATAGGAGGTAGCACGGACCCTGGTTCAGAAGTGTGGCGCTATCCCGAAAGACTTTAGCGATGCGCCAAGGACCGGTACGTGCTTGCGCTCGAACTCAACCCGGCCGCTGGCCAAGCACCTTGTAAGGTCGCCTTGGGCATCTTCGTCTGACGTATGGTCGACTTCGGCAAAAGCGACAACTGGTACCGTCTCAATTTCCGTCTTGTCCGGTTTCTTTCCTGTCTTGTCTGGTTGAAGACGGAGATGGTTGTAAGCCCGACATGACGACGCTCCCATTCCGTCTTCAAGCAAAGCCCGCAATCAGCTTTTGCGCGCCGCGCAGCCGCTGCTGGTATGGCTTGATCCAATTCGATGATCGCGGCGCCGTTGCTGCTTATGGTCAGGCGCTCGACGGCGACTGCATGTGGCTGTGTTCGCGATCATATTGTTTTGCACGGCGCCATCGGCGCGCCGATTGCATAGACATTCCGACTGCTACATGCTGGAGAACTTTATGTCCTCTGCTTCTCTCGTTTCTCGCCTTAATCCACCGAAGCAGGCGGCTTCTCGCAAGGCCTATTTGGTCGGAACAGGCGTCGCCGCCCTGGCCTCAGCGGCTTACCTCGTCAAGGAGGGCGGGCTATCCGGCCCGAATGTCGTCCTGTTCGAGCAAATGGAGCAGTTCGGCGGAAGCCTCGACGCACATGGCGATCCGAAGGACGGATATGTCATGCGCGGCGGGCGCATGTTCGAGGAAAAGTTCAACTGTACCTACGACTTGTTATCCTTCATTCCCTCGATTGCCGACGAGACCAAATCGGCGAAGGACGAATTGATGGAGTTCCATCAGGAGTTCTTTTGGAACGACAAGGCGCGCTTGGTTTCGGGAGGGCAGATCGTCGACGTCTCCGATCTGGGGTTCAGTGAGAAAGATCGGCTCGACCTGATCGCGCTTTGCGCGGCTCCAGAATCGGTGCTCGACGTCAGGACGATCCAGGACTGGTTCGAACCCCACTTTTTCCGCAGCAATTTCTGGTTCATCTGGTCCACAACCTTTGCATTTGCGCCATGGCACAGCGCCGTCGAGTTCAAGCGATACAGTCTGCGCTTCCTGCATCTGTTCTCGACGATCGACACTTTAGCGGGGATCTACCGCACCCAGTTCAACCAGTTCGACGCCATGGTCCGTCCGATCGTCGCATGGTTGACGGCGCGGGGCGTGCGGCTGGAGATGGGGACGGAAGTGACCGATGTTGATATTGTCACCGAAGGCGGGAAGAAGACCGCGACGCGTTTGCGCTATCGGCATGGCGGCGAACATCGCACCATCGATCTGGCCGAACGGGATCTTGTGTTCGTGACCAACGGGTCAATGACATCCGATACGAGCTACGGTTCGATGGACACGGTTCCCGTGCTGAATACGGAGCGAACCGGAGGGGCGTGGAAACTTTGGGAGCGTCTGGCTGGCAAGAGTCCGGATTTCGGCCGCCCCGCCGCCTTCGCTTCCAAGATCGATCAGTCCAAATGGGAATCGTTCACAGTCACCGCGGACGACTCGAGCTTCTTCGACCGGCTAGAAGCCTTCTCCGGCAGTAAGGCCGGCAAAGGCGGATTGGTAACAATTAAAGACTCCAATTGGCTCCTGACCATTGTCCTTAATCGGCAACCGCACTTTTACGAACAGCCGAAGAATGTGTGGGTGTGGTGGGGCTATGGGCTCTACCCTGACAAGCCGGGTAACTTCGTGCATAAGCCCATGTCGGAGTGCACGGGGCGTGAAATTCTCATGGAATTGCTTTCGCACCTGCGATTCACAGAGAGTATTCCGCTCATTCTCGACACGTCGCGCGTCATTACGGCGATGATGCCTCTTACATTACCGCCCAGTTCATGCCGCGCGTCATGACCGACCGACCGAGGGTGATCCCGAAGGGATCGCGCAACCTCGCCTTCATCGGCCAGTTCTGCGAGATTCCCGCCGACGTTGTCTTTACCGTCGAATATTCCGTGCGCGCGGCGCAGACCGCCGTTTTCGGCTTGCTCGATGTCCAACGTTCGGTCTCACCCCTTTACAAGGGCCAGCATGACCCTCGCCTTCTCTTCGACGCCTGGAAGACGCTGCACCGCCATTGATCAACGGAACGAGTCGACGACTATGGGACGTGTGAACGACAAGGTCATTCTGGTGACCGGCGGGGCTCGCGGAATGGGGGCAGCTAATGCGCGCCTGCTGGTGGCTGAGGGGGCCAGGGTCGTGATCACTGATATTCTTCATACAGAAGGAGAGGCTCTCGCGGCTCAACTTGGCAATTCGACCATCTATGTGCCTCAGGACGTTACCCAGCCGAAGCAGTGGGCCGAGGCGGTCGCAAGCGCCGAAGGGCGCTTCGGCGCGCTCCACGGGCTGGTTAACAACGCTGCGATCGCCAACCTAGCCCCTATTGAGCAGTTCTCGCTCGATCAGTGGAACAAGACCCTTGCCGTCAATCTAACCGGCGTATTCCTCGGAATGCAGGCAGCCCTACCGGCCATCCGGCGCGCGGGCGGAGGTTCGATCGTCAACGTCTCGTCCGTCGAGGGGCTGCGGGGCAGTGCCGGACTCCACGCCTATGTCGCTTCGAAGTTCGGCGTGCGGGGCATAACCAAGTCCGCTGCACTGGAAGCCGCGGCCTCGGGAGTCCGCATCAACTCGATCCATCCCGGCTTCATTGCCACCCCGATGACCGAGAGCTTCGAGTCCTCCCTTTTCCCCGTTCCACTCGGGCGGGCAGCCGAGCCGCAGGAAGTATCGCAGGTCGTCTTGTTCCTCCTCAGCGACGAGTCCAGCTACCTTACCGGTTCGGAGGTCGTCATCGATGGAGGCCTGACGGTCGGTCTCCCGCGCAAATGCCTGGCGCCCGAGAACCTCTTTTGATTAGCCTGACTGAATGTCCAATCTAGCCCGTCTTATTCGTCAGAGGGCGCCCGAGAGGCTGGCGAGCGTGGTGTAAAGCGCTGATGCGGCGTAGGATTCGGTTGCAAAGCCAACCCCATCACCTTCAGCCGCGAACACCACGGCCGCCATGACCGATGATACGATTCTGCCCTTCTCGTTTCCAGCCGTTCACGCCAAGAAAGGCACAGCTGCCTTCGATGGCGGGCGGCTGACCTCGAACGGGGGCGTGATGCTTCTGGCGCTGGCCGAGCGGCGTCTCGGCTTGGCCGACAATTTGGCCCGGGTGTTCCCGGATCGGCGCGATCCGACGCGGGTCGTGCACAGCCTGGTCGATATGTTCCGCGCGCGCATGTTCGCGATCTGCTGCGGCTACGAGGACGCCGACGACCTTGATCATCTGCGGTCCGATCCGGCATTCAAGCTGGCCTGCGGTCGGCTGCCGGACACGGGCCGGGATTTGTGTTCCCAACCGACGCTGTCGCGGCTGGAGAATGCTCCGCGCCTGCGCGACGTGATCCGGCTGACCTACATTTTGGTCGACGCATGGATGGATAGCTACCCGCGCGAGCCGGCATCCGTCACGCTCGACATCGATGATACCCTGCGACGTCGTCCACGGCCATCAGCAGCTCTCGCTGTTCAACGCTCATTATGACAAACGCTGCTTCCTGCCGATCCACGTCTACGACACGGAGAAGAGCCGGCCCGTGGCGGTCGTGCTGCGGCCCGGCAAGACGCCGGGCGGCGTCGAGGTGCGTGCCCATCTGCGCCGCCTGATCCGGCATATCCGGACGCGGTGGCACTACACGCGAATTACGTTCCGTGGCGACGGGCACTATGCCCGGCCGGAGGCCATGACGTGGTGCGAGACCAACGGCATCGACTACATCTTCGGTCTGTCCAACACCAAGCCGCTCGCCAGAAAAGTCGACGAGGCCGCCGACGACATCCGCACGCGACGCGCCATCGAGAACCTGCCGGTTCTGCGTGGCTATACCGAGACGCGCGCAAGGCAAAGTCCTGGGATCGCGAACGACGCACCGTCGCCCGTATTGAGGCTTTGCACGGGCCAGCCTACGGCTCCGAAATTGCATGATCATCGGTGCGAGCCGACCTCACATGGTGAGGGCTCCTCCCGAGGTGCAGCAAGATGGATGGTTGGATGGTGACGGTCGCCATCTTCAAGGAAGACAGCGACGACGACGAAGAATTCAGGCACATAACTTACGCGGTTGCGGTCACCGACCCGGCGGAAGCCGTGAAGCTGACCCTGAAAGACTGCGACGCCAAGGCCGCAATGCTAAACTGCCCTCTCGAAGAGGAGCAGTTGCAAAGGCTCAGCGTGGAACCCGGTAAGCTGATCATTATACACGATGACGAGATCGATCCAATCATCTCGCACCCCCGGCGTCACTAAGCGCTTGCACGTCCGATCTCGTTCTGCCGCGTCCGGTTGATGACGTGTATGTCTGGAAGTCGCCACTTAGGGCGCGAGTAGTCAGCCGCACGACGTGTAAACGCACCGTTTACCTCTCTTGCACTGTGGCTGTCTGGCTCGCGGGTTACTTAGAGCGTTTCACGTTTTTATTGAAGCGTATCCGGCGTTGGCGAAGTAGTTTTTGCATTCGTCTGGTTGGATGTTTTGGATGCCTCGATGTCGGCTCGGCCGAGTGGATCTACGACAGCCTGTATTGCGCGCGCGGCCAAGCCGAGAATCCGATCAAGCTGCATAAGACACAGCTCGCCTCCGATCGCACCAGCTGCCGTTCGGCGCTCGCCAATCAAGTCCGCCTCGTTCTCAACACCGCCAGTTATTGGTTGATGCTGACCGTGCGCGACGCGATTCCCAAAGCCCGGGAATTGGCCACAGCCGAGTTCGCGACGCTGCGTCTTCGTCTCTTGAAACTCGCTGTCCGTGTCGTCGAGACCACGAGCCGCATTCGCCTTGCGTTTGCCGCGGCATGTCCCGAAGCCGACCTGATCCGCGGCTTGCCAGGCGCGCTGCTGCCGCTCGGTCCTTGACCGGCGGGACGTCCGCCCTCGTTCGCCAAACCCATCCCTCAAGCGCGTTGCAAAGTACCGGTCGTCAGGCGGTGAAAAGCCGAAGGCAATCCTGTGCGCCTCGTCAGAGCAGATGTGCGGCCGCGCGTACCAAAATTGGTTGGCCCAAGGAAACCTAGCTTAGGAAGGGTAGCGCGTCCGCGGAAGAGGCAAGCGGCCGTCGAGAAAGGTGTAAGAGTGCTACGCACACGATTCTTGCTGGTGAGGTCAATGCTTTAGTCGCCCGCGCTGAGGCCTTTCGGCTCGACGAAGACCAGTACTGAACCATTGGAGATATCTCAGCGAATGGGCGATGGCACCTTGCGCGCCGTACAGCGTTTTTGTGGACAACAACCAGCTCCTCGAGATCTCTGGTATTATGATGAATCAATCTGGCATGTGCGGAGGAAGAGAAAGGATATCTATCACAGACTGATGCGAGCCCCGCAAGCAACCCGACTCGTAGCGCGGGCGTTCAGCCCGTGTTTCAGGTGGAATACCTTTTGGATGCGGCTCGGGGGGCAAGTCCAGCGCCAAAGCGCAAGCCTCGGTTCGCCAATAATGGCGCAACTGATGAATACACCTATTGAGTCCTCCGTGAAGAACGCGGACGAGCGCTGATTTAAGCGATCTTTTGAGCCGGGACAGTTTCGGCGAAGGCGCGGATGATGGCCCGCAAGAGTTCTGCGAGCCATCGCAGGAGCAGGCCGAAGTTGTAGTCGGCCGCGGCGAGGACGGCGTTGATGCGGTCACCGACGCGGCCTTTGAGATAGTTTGCGGTCCATGCGGTGCTCGGCCTTGACGTGACCGATGACGGGCTGGACGTCCGCACGACGCTTCATCTCGCGCCGGATGGAAGCCGTTATGCGACGGACCTGCCCCGAGTTCCAGACCCTGAGCCGGTGCGGGCGGTTGTGGCCGCGGCACCCATTGTCGACATGGATGCGGCGAGCCTCAACCACCCGCTCCAGGTCCTTAGCGCCGATGGCGCCAGTCTTGTGCGCCACCGACAGGCTTTCCTGGACCGGCGCGACGAACTGCTCCTCGCCGAGCCGCTGGCGCCAGCGCGTCATCGACGATCGATCGAACGGCAGCCGGTGGCAAGCTCAACTCGCCGCAGAAGTATTGGTAATAGGGGTTTTCGATCCAGCGGGCGCACGGCACCTCATCCGAGAGATTGTGCATGTGCTTCAGAATGAACAGGCCGGCGACAAGCCGCGTCGGCAGGCCAGGCTGCCCCGGACCGGTTTGGCACACCGAACCAAAGCGGTCATCCAGAAACTTCCAGTCGGTCAGCGTCGCCGACCGCACCAGCGGGTGGCCCATGTCGATGATTTGATCGAGCGCCGGAAGCAACAGGCTTTCTGGCGATCATCCCGCGGTTTGCTCCTCGCCGAAGGCGGCGGAGAAAAAGGTCGAGGACCTCTACGCCAAGATCGGGCAATTGACGGTGGAGTGGGATTTTTTGGCAAAGAGGTCCGGAAGATGAGCGTTTCGGACCGTCGCGGATGCTCGATCGCGCCGACAAGGGGCTGTCGATCCGCCGCCAATTCGAACTGCTCGGCGTGGCGCGCTCCGGCGTCTATCCCCTGCAAAAGCCGGCCAAAGACAACGATCTGGCGGTGATGCGGCGGATCGACGAGTTATTCACCGCTGCCATTTCTCGGCTCGCGGCGGATCACGGCGATGCTGAAGGCCGAGGGCGAGACGATCAACCGCAAGCGCGTGCAGCGGTTGATGCGCCAGATGGACATCGCGGCGCTGGGTCCGAGGATATCTAGTAGCTCTGCACAGTGATTTTGACAGGTTGGGTCCGGCGGTCAGATTAGCTCCGGCAGGAGTTTCGGATCAATGAGGACCTCGATGCTGCGAGGCGTCCTTGGCTGTCGTCTGATGAGGCCGGCGCGTTCCAGCGTCAGCACCATCTGGTGAACCGAAGGGGGGCTGACGCGGAAATATTCCTGCATGTCGGTTTCGGCCGGGGGCCTGCGGTGCAGCCGGGTATAGAGGTGGATAAAAGCCAGATACTGCCCCTGCGTGGGTGTGAAGGGTTTTGTCGAAGGACTCACGCCGGCCTTCCGATTCAGTTGTTCGTGCGTGCCTCGAACGAGGAGGCACGCCATGAATGTACGCTATCGGGTCGAACTCAGCCAAATCGAGCGCAGCGAACTCAAGGCGCTGCTCCGTGGCGGCAAGCATGCGTCCCGCAAGCTCAAGCGAGCGCAGATTTTGCTGGCCGCCGATGCCGGGACCGGCGACGAGGAGATCGCAAGGAGCGTCGGCGTGAGCGGCTCGACCGTATACCGGACCAAGCGACGCTTCGTGGAAGGTAATCTGGAGCGGGCGCTGAGCGAGGAACCGCGTCCTGGGGCGGAACGCAAAACTCACGGGCAAGGAAGAAGCCTTGCTGGTGGCGACAGTCTGCGCCAGTCCGCCAAAGGGCCGTGCCCGCTGGACGCTAAAGCTGCTGGCGGGTGCGATGGTCAAGCTCACCGAACACAAGAGCCTGTCGCACGAGACGGTTCGGCGGCGCCTGGCCGAGAATGGCCTCAAGCCCTGGCGCAAAGACGTGTGGTGCATTCCGCAGGTCGACGGCGAATACGTCGCCCGCATGGAGGATGTGCTCGACCTCTATGCCGAGGCGCCCGACTCCAGACGGCCAGTGGTGTGCTTCGACGAAAGCCCGGTGCAACTCATCGGCGAGGTGCGTCAGCCCATCCCGGCCAAGCCCGGCAGGCTCGAACGTTACGATTATGAGTATCGTCGCAATGGCACGATCAATCTCTTCGTTCTCCATGTCCCGAGCAGGTGACGCTGATCCCGGCGGCTAATTCTTACCGCGCGGTTCAATAGGACGCCACGTGCGCGACATCGGCGGATCGGTCCGATCATCGTAGATAGCCACAAGCTCACCAGCCTTTAAGCCGAGGCCCTTGAGGTCGGCTTCGCGGAGTTCGGAATTGGCGACCGCCGCTTCGCCCGCGCTGGCCGCAAGCGAGGCCTTCATGGCTTCAGCCGGATCAGCGATTGCGACGGCATAAGTCACATATCGGAGCTTGTCGTCTTTGACGACGCCGATCGAAACCATCCATCCTGCTGGCATGTCATCTACTCGCGGCCTCAGAAAGCGCACGGACGGCAGGAAGGCCGCCCGTGCGAGGTGCAGTACGATAGGGACCGAGCTGCCTAGCCGAGGGTCGTAACTAACGCAGCCAGGCCGCAGATGCCCTCAGCAACCAGCGTGCCAGATGGTCATAGGCGCAAAGGGAGAGACAAAAATGGAGCGCATCAAGGCTTGCCGCCGAACTGCTCGCGCGCGCGAGTTCCGGATAATATATGTTGTTAAGCCGACGTGCGGGGCGATCTAGGTGAAGGACTGGTCCTTTGAAGCACCGCAATCGCATCAAGCACGTCGCTCATCGAGATATTTCCCTCGGACCATTGTTTCAGCGATGGCTTTTTCCAAGGCCTCTTTACGGGCGATCATGGCATGATTTCTCCAAGTTTCGCGTCGCTGAGGCTGGTCTACAGACGCGTGCGAGTTATGACAGTCTCGTCGAGGGCATCGGCAACCCGCGTGCCAGACAGCAGTTGGAATGCAACAGGCGCGCCGAGCGCTTGCACTTTTGCACTTCATAAGCTTGAATACTCACGCACCCTCAGTGAAGACATCCAGACAGACATGTCACCAATCGGACGCGGCTGTACGAGATCGCTCATAGCATACAAAGGAAGCAAGGCTCAGTGACGCCGGGTTCGCGTGATCATTGGATCGATCACGTCATCGTGTATGGCTATCAGCTCGCCGGGCTCCAAGCTGAGCCGTCGCAACTGCTCCTCTAGCCGTTCGGTTGGGTCATCAACAAATGCCTAGTCGCTTCAGGCACTCACGATCCACTGCTGCAAATGCGGCGCGCGAGTGAGCGGAAGCAGATTGCTCGCGTTCGGAACGGAATCGCAGAACGAGCCTTTGTGGGCTGGCAAATCAAGTCTCCTGTTGGCGTGACGGAGCTTAGACGGCTGTCCCGCTGGCCTTCGCCATGCCGCGGGAGCTCCAATGGGTGGCGTTCTCGGGGCAACTCTCCAACGTCCTCACGATCAGGGCTTCGATGCGGGCATCGTCAACCGTACGTGGCGCTCCGGAGCGGGGCTCGTCACGCAGCCCGTCGACGCGCCGCTCCACAAAGCGCCGCCGCCACTTGCCTACCGTTGAGCGGCCCAAGCCCAGCTTGGCCGCCACTTCCTTGTTTTGACCGCCTTCCGCGCAGGTCAGGACGATCCGGGCTCTCAGAGCCAGCGCTTGCGCCGTCTTCCGCTCCGCGTCGTCAGCGCCTTCAGTTCGGCGCGCTCTTCATCACTTAATGTCAGGGAGGCAAGTTGCCGGACCGCCATCAGATCCTCCGTCACTGCTACTGCCTCCAGCCTTGGCACAGCGACGCGAACCTACTGCGAATCTACGATTGCGAACTTGTGACTCGGGACACTAGCGGCTTCTGGACCTCGGCACCTATGCCGGTCGCCAGCGCCATCGGCACGAATCCGAGCGAGGCGACGAGCGCGGTCATCGCAACGGAGCGAAACCGGGTCAACGCCCCCTCGCGGATGGCAGTTCTGGGAACTACGCCCTCGAGGATCAGCCGCCGGATTTGTGTCAGCATGACCAGACCATTCAGCACGGCCACGCCGGACAGTGCGATGAAGCCGACGGCCGCCGAGATCGAGAAGGGCATCCCGCGAAGCCACAGCGCCGCGATTCCGCCGGTCAACGCCAGTGGAACCGCGCTGAAAACGAGTGCCGCGTCCCGTGCCGAGCCAAGCGCCCCGAATAACAGCATGAAGATCAGCGCGAAGACGCCGGGCACGACGAAGACGAGGCGCTGGCGCGCGACCGCGAAGGTCTCGAACTGGCCGCCCCAGGCCAGATAGCTGCCCGGCGGCAGCTTTACCTTCTCGGCGACCTTCGCCTGCGCCTCCGTAACCACCGAGTCGATGTTCCGGTCCCGGATCTCGGCAGTTGCCACCACTCGGCGTTTGCCGTTCTCGCGACTAATCTGGTTGTAGCCGACGGTCTGCTCGAAAGACGCTACCGTCCGGAGCGGGATGGACGCTGCGGGCGCGCTCGGATTTGCGTTCGGGAGCGGGAGAGGAAGCTCCTCGAGCGCTGGAATGCTGTCCCGCAGTTCATCGGGAATCGTCACCCTTGGCGACCGCCCCATGAACGCAAACTCGGCGACCAAACCAGGGATGATGCCGATAAAGAACCTCGCGAAGAACGGTCCTGTGGGCGTTCTCAAACGTCGTTGTACAGCCGAACAAGCCTCCATTCCGCCGTGGG
This sequence comes from Bradyrhizobium sp. USDA3010, assembly GCF_056429065.1. Classification (NCBI taxonomy): domain Bacteria; kingdom Pseudomonadati; phylum Pseudomonadota; class Alphaproteobacteria; order Hyphomicrobiales; family Nitrobacteraceae; genus Bradyrhizobium; species Bradyrhizobium sp. USDA3010. The sequence goes on along the minus strand of NZ_JBWJZD010000069.1, from coordinate 7,251 downwards.
ATATATCGCCCCAATCGAAATGGAGCTAAAAGCCGCCTAAACCAGTCCACTTTCTCGGGGGAAGATCACTTCCGCGGACGCGCTACCTTCCTAACCTGGGTTTCCTTGGGCCAACCAATCTTGGTAGGCGCCTCGAGGGTCTTTTTGGGGATACATTTCGACGCAGGTGCGGGGCGTAAGAATAGACGCAAAAGAAGGCGCGTGATTGGGTCTGTTGCCGGTTTCTGTCTCGATCTCACTCTATCGCTGACTTTGATTGGTGGGTCGGCGTTACGAGCGATGGCATTCGAGCGGATGACAGCGCCCTTGTCGAAACGGTCAGATCAACTTGGCGAACGCAGTGAGACGGGGGAGGAAATCGTCGCTAAGGTCTCGACGGTGGCACACTTCTTCTTCCCCAGGGGAAGGGAGGTTGGTTGAAGAAGCGTTTGGTTCGATTTGAGATCGCAAGCACTGTTACCAAGGCTCCCAGAGGGCCTGATGAAGGGTAAAGCAAGACAAGGTGTCAAATGAGGCGCACGATGAGACGATCAGCAGATGATGCGCGAGGGCGCGCGGTGTGCCGGTAGTCACGAAGAATGCGTTCAGCAGCCCACGTCGAAGTCCGAGAGTAACCGAAAAGAGTGGCAGCTAGGACGCGGCAATCTTTGCAGTTGCACACGGACAACGGACAATAGCTTTTTGCATCGGAGCGCCGATGATGTCTGCACCCCCCAAACTTGGCGTCCTGGCCATCATCGGAACCGGGATCCAAGGAGGACGCCAGTTGACCAGAGAAGCGGTCGCGCAGATCACGAAGGCCGATACGGTCATGTTCTGCGTCTCCGAGCCACTAACCCGTGACTGGTTGGTTGAGCTGCGCCCAGACGCCGAGGATCTCTCGCGCTTTTACGCGGATGGCAAGGATCGGCGCGCCACCTACGAGGAGATGGTTGAGAGCATGCTCGAGCCAGTTCGGCTGGGCAAGTCCGTTACGGCGGCGTTCTATGGGCATCCGGGCGTCTTTGTCTCGCCCTCACATGAAGCCATTAAACGAGCCCGGCGCGAGGGCTATCGCGCCTTCATGCAACCTGCCATCTCCGCGGAGGCCTGCCTTTACGCTGACCTTGGCATTGATCCGGCGGAACATGGCTGCCTGTCCTTTGAGGCTAGCGAGTGGCTCGTTTTCGGACACAGGCTTGATCCGAGCTGCGCCGTAATCCTGTGGCAAGTTGATTGCGTCGGGGATGCCAGCTATCAGAGCGAGGGCTATACCGGTGCGCACGTGCCGCTCCTCGTCGAGACCCTGTTAACCTATTACGACTCTCGCCACGTTGGATTTCTCTACCATGCACCCGTGCTGCCGATCGGCCGCCCCAAGGTGTGGCCGGTTAAAATCGGTAAACTGCACGAGACACTGCGGCGGTATAGAACCGCCGGGACGCTGTTCATTCCACCAGCAGCAGTGCCGCCAGTCGACTTCGATATGGCGCGCCGCCTTGGCATTTCCGCGGACGAACTTGACAGGGAGACGCACATGCCTAGATGGACTATTGATCCGCGTTTCCTGATCGTTGCGGGCAACGAGGTTGACCCGGAGCCGCACTTGTGAGGCGCGAGCCAGCAATTCATGCCTGCGTGAGTAATTTCTCCCAGGGCTTACTCTGGGATGCCCGTATCAGCACCCGCCCGGAGGTTTGGCGATTTAAGATTCCCTTGCCTCTCCTTGATCCCGGGCCACTAGCGAATGTCTCCGCCTCGAACTGGGCAGCGATCGTGCATTCCGATCTCGTGCTCGATTCGGAGGACGCGCATGCAGACTTCTTTCTACGAGTCGAACAAGCGCTTGCGCAGGGGCCCGGGTTTGCGCTGCTCAGTCGTATTCCCGTCGAAACGCTTTCCTTCCGGGAGGCGCGCTCTCTCCACATCATACTGGCGAAGAGGTTTGGCCGCTTGCGCCCGCAGGATATGTCAGGATCCTACTTCTGCGACGTGGTCGACCCGGACATGTCCAGTCACATGCACGGCCAAATTGAGCTCGGACGACGCTGGAATAACTTGCCCTGCCATACCGATCATGCCTTTGGCCGTGACCCACCGCGCCGCCTCGCCTTCCTCTGCTTCGAAGCCGCCGAGGTGGGTGGCGCGGTGCGGCTCGCTAGTGCGACAGCACTCCTGGCACGTGTCGCGGCGGTCGGCCCCCAATTGGTCGAGGACCTGAGGCGACCCGTCCCTTTTGACGCAACGCGACAGATAGACCCGACCGACGAAGCGGTCGACGCTGTCTCGATCGTTAGCTCCGATACTCATGGCACTCGGTTGCGTTATCTATATCATCAAATCGCTCACGCTAGCCTTGACCCGCGACAGCGTGAGGCTGTGGGTGCTTTGGAAACGGCTCTGGTCGAACCCGGGCTCGTTGCCGAACTCCTACTCTCACCAGGTGATGTGCTTTTGATCGACAACGGCGTCGTCCTGCATGGCCGGGGCCCCTACCGCAACAGGCAGGTGCCACGTGCTCCGCGCCATCATCTCCGTCTCTGGTTGATTTAGCTCAAGTTTCCGCTCAAGTTTGTGCTCCTACCAAGCATGGTAGTTGAGGCTGAACAGTTACAACTATACATTCCTGCGCAACCTTGATTGAGCAGGAGAACACCATGGCAGAGTCGAAGCTCTACGATTTTTTGCGCGGCCTCAATGACGATTCCAATAAACTTACTGAGTTCGAGAACGATCCAGAGGTTGCTATGGATGCTGCTGGTCTTACTAGTGAGGAGAAGGAGGTTATCAAGAGTGGTGACGAGGAGCGGATCATGCGACAGCTCGGTGCTGAGGGCGCCGGACAGGCAGCCTTTCGCGTAATCCGCATACGTAATATCCGCATTCGATTCGGTGTTTGATCTTTGCACGACGGCGAGCGCCGATGCGCGCCTCTCTGTGGGAGTGTTGAGTGTTGGGTGGGCTGATTGTAGTTGGAAGTGGGATTAAATCTCTCGCGCACATGACTACCGAAGCGGCCGCTGCAATCCGATTTGCCGACAAAGTTCTCTACGGAGCCGGCGAGCCGCTAACAATCGATTGGATCACGCGCAACGCAAAGTCATCGGAGTGCCTCGACTTGCTTTACGAAGAGGGCAAAGATCGGATGCTGACTTACGGTGCGATGGCGGAGGTGATCCTCTCGTACGTGCGCTCGGGCCTCAAGGTCTGCGTCTCTTTCGAAGGCCATCCAGGCATCTTTGTCGATGTTGCGCATCGCTGCATCCGAACGGCTCGGGCGGAAGGTTATCACGCGCGTATGCTGCCGGGTATCTCAGCCCAAGATTGTCTAGTGTCGGACGTTCTTGTCGACCCTGCCGAATACGGCTGCCAATCCTTCGAGGCTACGGACTTCCTCTTGCGCGGCTACGAGCCAGACGTAACGAGCATGCTTGTCCTCTGGCAGGTTGGCTGCATTGGCCTTTCGACCTTCTCGCGCAACCGCCAGCCGAAGAAGAATGTACGCATTCTTACTGAGGTGATGGCGAGGTATTATGGCGCGGACCATCCAGTGATTGCCTATCAAGCGGCGCTGTTCTCGGTGTCATCGCCGAAGATTCTTGTGACGCCGCTTCGCAACCTCCCCGAGCACGACCTCGGCCTCGCCACGCTTTACGTCCCACCACTACGCGAGGGTTTGGTGAATAGAGCCTATCTTGCGCGCTTCGGCATCGCGTGAGCACGACCACCTTCAGCCGATTAGGCTGCGTTCGACGCCGATCAAAAAGGCGTAAGCTGTCGCAGTGTCTCGGAACTGTTCATACCTGCCCGAACGGCCCATGTGGCCTGTGTCGAACTCAGTCTTTAGGAACTGCATGCCGCTCCCGGTCGACATAGTTCTCATGCGTGCTATCCACTTAGCTGGCTCCCAGACGGCTACCTGCGTGTCATGCAGGCGCGCGAGCGCGAGCACGTGCGGGTAGGGCTGAGGTTGGAGTTTCTCATATGGCGCGTACGATAGAATGCAGCGACGATCCAAGGGATCATTCGGGTCGCCCCACTCGTCGTAGTCTGTTGTAGTGAGTGGAATCGTCGGATCGGAAAGCGAGTTAAGCAAGTCTACAAAAGGCGCGATAGTAACGGCGGCACAGAATAAGTCCGGCCTCGCATTTAGAGCCGCGCCGACGAGTACGCCGCCAGCGCTCTCGCCCATGGCGTAGATATTTGAAGCGAGTCGGACCTCACGCGTGTATTCGGCGCAGGCGATGAAATCGGCGATGCTCGTGGGCTTAGCCCGCCGGCGGCCCGCTTCGTGCCAGGCGCGCCCGAGTTCACCACCGCCACGCACATGAGCGATCGCGATCCGAAATCCGCGATCGATCAAGCTGAAGCGCGGTAGCCAGAGATACGGGTCGATGCTGAAGCCATAGGCGCCGTAGCCATAGACGAGGGTTGGCCTTGGCAGCCCTCGATCGGCCTTGCGAGACAGGATGGTCAGTGGAACGCGCGCGCCGTCCGGACGGTCAAGGCGATGCTCCTCCACCTCATAGTCGTTTTGGTCGAAGTTTCCCGCAGCCCTCTCAAGTTTGAGCACTCTAGTCTCTCTCGAGTGCAGATCAGTTTGGCAGATTCGGGGAAAGTCGGTATAAGTTGACCATTCATATCGGATGGCTCCTGCATCGAGCTCAACATTATCCTTAAATGCGATCGAGGCAGGCTCGCGAGAAGGTGCGAAGGCTGTTTCGATCTCGCTTCCGATCGGAATGATCCGCCCGCACATTGCACCGTCAACGCGCTCAGTCACTGCAATAGTGCCTTGCAGTACTTCGAACTCTTCAAGATAGCATCCAGGCTCCGGCTCCCAAAAAGGTCGCCAAGCTTCGATTCCCGCAATGTCAATCGAGGCGCGCATCAGACGAAAATTCGGGGCATTAAAGTTTGTGCGGATAACAAAGCCGACGCCGTCGAATTGGACCTCGTACTCGCATTTCGGTCGGCGCGGCGCAATGAGACGCGCCGGACCAAGGACGTCGTCGCTCGTTATGAAACGGACCTCGTCCTCCTCGCCCGAACTACTGCGTATGAAGACAAAATCGTCCCCCTTCGCCAGATAGACGGAGCATGAAAACGCCTCATCTTCTTCATCGTAGACTGTCTCGGAGCTCTGCGGGTCTGTGCCGATCCGATAGCGCTTTACCCGCCGCCAGCGCAAAGTTTGAGAGTCGAGTTCAGTATAGAATAAGTTCCGTCCGTCCTTCGAGAAGACCATATTTCCGGACGCGCCGCTGATCGTCTGCGGCAGGACGGCACCCGTCACGAGATCCTTGAAGCGAATCGTGTACAGCCGTTCACCGGTGACATCGATAGCAAAGGCGAGCAGGCTCGAGCGCCGATCCACGGAAACTTGGATGTCGCACGATGCGTACGACGCTGCCACATCAGCGTAGTCAAGGATCGTTTCGCGGCTCTCCGGAATGCGGGAATGCGCACGCTCGAAGCGAGGATATTCCGCGCCTTCGGCGTAGACAAAGCGATACTCGTATTCGCCATACTTATAGGGCACGCTCTCGATCACACGCGGTGATCGAGAAGCGATCTCCTCAAAGATTTCTTGCTCAATACCGCGCGCCGGCGCTATGGCCGCCGCAAAGTGCGCATTCTCTTCCTGGAGGAAACGAATGAAGCGCGGGTTGGAGACATCGCGCATCCAGGAAAAATCGTCGGCGTCCTTGTGACTACTCCGCTGAGCCATAACCCGAAGGCCGTCTACATGTGTGCTGACCAAAGGACTGTAGACGCGCTGCGAACACAGTCAAGAGTTCAGTAGTCCTGACGCAAGTCAGAGCGCCGACTTATTGGATATACCGATCCTGCTGGACCGCATCGTCCAGCGGGCGATGCAGATGGCCATGGCGCCGATCTGGGAGAGCGACTTCCACTCTGACTCCAACGGCTCGTTCCCCCGAGCGCTCTGACTCGACGGGCCGCTGGATCATCGAAGGTGATCTGGCGAGCTACTTGGATGTTGCGTCATACTACACCTTCAGTTTTTTTGAGAGGGTCGAAGAGGTCCGGAGAGAGCTGGTCCCGATTGGCTGAACAGAATCTCCGCGTCGATAAGTGGAGGCTCCGCCGGGGTTAGGCCGCCATGCGGATTGGCAGCGGGTTGAAGTAGGCTTGATCCGGTGTGCCGCCGTCAAGGCTCGAATGTGGACGTCGGCCATTGTAAAAGTCGAGGTATCGGCCGATCGAGGCGCGGGCGTCGGACACGCTGTCGTAGGCCCGCAGATAAACCTCCTCGTATTTGACGCTGCGCCACAGTCGCTCAACGAACACGTTGTCCCGCCAAGCTCCTTTACCGTCCATGCTGATGGCGATGCCGTTGCTGGCGAGCGCGCCGGTGAAGGCCGAGCCGGTGAACTGCGAGCCTTGATCCGTGTTGAAGATTTCAGGCCTGCCGTGACGCGCCAAAGCGTCCTCCAGTGTCTCGACACAGAACGCCGCCTCCATCGTGATCGAGAGCCGCCACGACAGAACCCGGCGGTCGCCCAGTCCAGCACGACAGCGAGATACACGAAGCCGCGTGCCATCGGGATGTAGGTGATATCCATTGCCCAGACCTGGTTCGGGCGCGTGATCTCCACGCCGCGCAGCAGATACGGAGAGATCTTGTGTCCGGGCTCAGGTATGGTGGTGCGCGGACGACGGTACAGCGCCTCTATCCCCATCCGCCGCATCAGCGTTTTGACATGCCGGCGGCCGACCTTGCACCCCTCGGCAGCCAGCAGGCCTCGCAACATTCGCGAACCGGCGAAAGGGAACTCCAGATGCAGCCGATCAAGCCGTCGCATTGTCGCGAGATCGTCGGGCGACACCGGGCGCGGCAGATAATAGACGCTGATGCGGCTGATCTTCAAAACTTCCGCCTGCCTGGTGATCGACAGATCGTGCTCACGGTCGATCATCGCTTTGCGCTCAGCAATCCCGCCTTGGTGAGCGCTCCTTCTAAAAAATCGTTCTCCAGCGTCAGTTCTCCGATCTTAGCGTGCAGCGACTTCACGTCGATCGCAGGCACGGCGGGCGCGGCGCTGCCAGGTCCAAAAACTCCGGAAGCTCCACCCTCCAGCTGGGCTTTCCATGCCGTAATCTGATTGGGGTGAACGTCAAAGTGTAAGCGGCAAGGAAACCCCGTCTGGCGGAGTGGTAAGCGATCGGCTATCGGCTGCTGAGTTTGTGAGCCGATGTGAGCTTCTATGTCTGCGCCTAGTTCTGGAACTAGAACCTTCCATATGA
>NZ_JBWJZD010000068.1:0-21236 GCF_056429065.1 Bradyrhizobium sp. USDA3010 | reverse complement strand
GACACCACCAGCTCAACGGCTTGCCGCTTGTACTCCTCGGTAAACGACCGACGTTGACGTTCCATTCGACACCTCCGCGCTCAATGAGCCTACTACAGGTGTCCACTCATTCGGAGGAGGTTCACAGCGTCGTCCCAATGACCCTACCGTTAGAGCGAAGTTTAACTCCTATCGATTTTCGGAGCACAAAGAAGAGGTGATCGATCTTCTTCGTCGGGTCACACGTATCAGTGTTGATACACAGAAGATTGTCACGCAGATGCGAAGTCACGAAACAAAAACTCGGCATTGAATGCGCGGCCGCTATTTGCGGCCGCCATCAATTACCGTGAGCCGCTTGCGTCGATCTGGTGCGGTCGGGACCGGCGCATTGGGCTGCGTTGCCTGCGCAGCGTCGATAATATGACAGGTTCAGTTACCTACCTAGAGAAGCGCGCCGCGCTGCAAAAGCTAGAGCGCACTTCAAATATTTACGCAGCAGTCTGCAATTTAAGATAGCATAATGGCGTCGGCTGACACTTAACAGCCGTCGCGACGGCTCCAAACAAGGAGCTAAGCGATGACTGGAAAGGAAGTGGTCAACTGGCGTGGACTTAAGGCACTTGGAATTCCCTACAGCCGTACACACTGGTTTCGGCTTTGCGCTTCTGGAGAGGCACCGCGGTTTTTCAAACTCGGCCGACACAGAAACAGCCCGCCAGTATGGTGGCTGCACGAGATTGTCGAGTGGCTTGAGGCTCGCGCAACGGCCAAACCTGCCGACGCTCCGAAGAAGTAGGAGCGGGGCTGGCCCTCCAAAGCCAGCCCTTCCTTCTAGAACTTTCCTGTCGAAGCATCTTATCCCCCGCCGTACGCCCCGCCTTTAAGGTAAGGCGGGGTCAACGGATGGTATGCGCAAGCCTGGGGCAGCATGTGTCGTCGACAAACCGGACTTCTGCGCGCGACTTGCGTGCCTAGCGGCACGGGGTGGCGACGCCCGCGCCGCCGAAACCCATCAGCGGACGCGATCACTTGTGCGCCGTCTTAAGACACCAGAGTAGATGGAGTATAGAGACTCATTTCAAAGCACCAGATGGAAGGAGAAAACAACCTTAGATTCGCTAAAAACGATAAGACTATGCGGGCTCGAATGTTGTTCGCTGTGAGTGACTGGACCCAGTCGACGTTTGATTTTCAACTCTATTTCAGGATCTCGATTTCTATCCTCTTCATTTTCCGTGAGTTTTGAATTTCGAAATTTTTGCAATTGCGAACGAGCAAGTCCGCACCTCGGATAGGTTGGCGTGCGGCACGAGGACGGCCAGCTAAGCCGTACGATCGAGCGCCGTTCCGGTTGCTCCGAGGTACCGCTGTGTAGTTGCAATAGCCCGGCGTCCGCTTCGCGCTGTCGCGCGTACCGTCCGAGCGCTCGTCCTCAAGCAGATCGGGCAGACACGACCTGACGCGCGCCAGACCAGGGCGCGCGTCCAAACGTGCTCGCCCGATTGATGCGGCGCATCAGCACCCATCGCGGGAACTTCTGGTCTTTCGCATGTCGAACGTGCATACTCATTTCTTTGCAGAGGAGGGTTACTCCATGCAACTAAAGCTCAAGCGCTCACAACGCACGGGCGGCATGCTAAGCGGCAAGGTCATCTTCGCTCTCGATGCACGCACCGATCTCACGCCCGATGAAAAAGGCTTAGTGAGTAAGTACGGCCTTGGAAAACTGGTCGTATACGACAGCGAGGCCCGCAAGAAACATGGCGAGTCTGCCTACGGCCATTTAGATGAAGGCGCCAGCAGCACCGTTGGACGCTCGCTGTGGAAAAACGCCCGCGGGATTGCAAGCGCCGCCATGATGGCACTCTCGCTGCGCGTCACCGTCGAAAGCTTGACGAGCGGCCAACACATCGAGTGCAAGGATCTCGACGAGCTGCTTGGAGCCGAGGCGGCCATTCTCAACGCGTGTAAGAGTCTCAAGGCCTATCTCGAAACGGCGCAGACCTTCGACGGGCGGGAGGAGGTCGTTGAGTTCTAAGCTCCCAAAATACGAACGTCCTTCTCCTTTCACCCCGTTCCTGCGTCGCTTCACGGACGAGCGGGCACGTGAGCTGTCGGACACTATTACCCTATATGACCAAGTACGCGCGGCGCATTGCGGATCAATGTGGGCGCAAGAAGATTCGATCGCACGCGTGAATGCGCACGTTGCAGAGCAGGTCAGGGAGATTATTGAACGGCCGGCGCCAACTACGGTTATGAAGGCGTTGGATCGATGCCAAGAAGAGATCCTGGCCCTAGAAACGACCATCTTCTCCTGGCCCGACATGGACCTGAACGCCGCGACGCTGTCCATCCAGGAGCACGTGGACCTGCGTCGCTTTCTCCGTGCGAAGCAACACTTTCTCGCGAACGACGAGCGCGTAGGCGATCTGCTCATTACGGCTCTACGCAATGTTGGTTGGGGCTTTATTTCCAGCTTGCCTGAATTGTCCGAGAGCGCGGATGCTGCGCCGCTGACGGTTCCGCTCATCTGTCTGCTGCGCAATCCGCATCAAGTCGTGGACAGGATCATCGGCACGATCTGCAAGCAGGGGCAAGTGGAGGCCGGCCTGTTTACGGCGTTGTACGAGCGATTGTACGCCAATTTATGCGAGGCCTCGGGGGTTTCTCCGGAAGATGAGAAACATCGAAGGCCGATGATCTACGCAGCCGACTCCGAGCTCCCGCCGATCGAGCTAGTCGAGACATATCTGAAATGCACTCCCTTCGTCGACCTCTTTCTTTGCCCGGTGTCCTTTAGTATTCCTGCAAAGACCCGCTTTGAGCACCAATGGATTGTTGCGCCGCCAGGCGCCGGAAAGTCGACGCTCCTTCAATACCAGATTTTGCGCGACCTCGAGCTTGTAGCCGTGGAGCAAGCGTCCATCGTCGTCATGGAAAGTAACCGCGACCTCATCAAGGCGATCGAAGGGTTAAAGGTGTTCGCGCCGGGAGAACGCCTCGACGGCAAGCTGGTCATCATTGATGCCGAAGACATCGAATGGCCGGTCGCTCTCAATCTTTTCGACGTGGGGATCGAAGAGACGCAGTTCTACTCCCCTGCCGAGCACGAAGGTTTCCGCAACGCCGTGCTCGCGCTGTACGACTACATCTTTAGCTCGTTGCTGTCGGCGGAGATGACCAGCCGCCAGAATACATTGTTTCATTTCACGATCGAGCTGCTGCTTACGATTCCGTCAGCTACGATCGATACCCTCATTGACTTGATGCAGCCCCGCGGCCTCACTCAGTTCGATCAGCATCTGTCCAAGCTCGATCCGGATGCGAGGCGGTTTTTTGAGCTGAAGTTCAACAGCAAGGAGTTTGATCGCACCAAGGAGCAGGTCGTTGATCGCCTATTCGCTGTCAAGCGCATCCGGACGCTCTCGAGAATGTTCGCGGCGCCGAAATCTAAGTTCGATTTTTTCACCGAAATGGGCGCTGGGAAAGTCATCCTCATCAATGTCCCACAGAGTCTCCTTCAAGAAGAAGGCGTCGAAATTGTGGGCCGCTTTTTCATCTCAATGATCTTGCTCGCCGCGCACAAGCGTCAGCTTCTTCCCAAAGAGCAGCGTCTTCCGTGTTTCGTCTACATCGACGAGTGCCAGGATTTCATCAAGCGCGATCCCAAGATACCGGTTATTCTTGATCAGGCACGTAAGCTCAACGTCGGCTTAGTCCTCGCGCATCAACGATTGCAGCAAATGCAGCCGCATGTCCTCGACGCACTGTATGGCGCGACCGCAGTCAAATTCGCTTCCAAGATCAGTGACGCGGCTGCTCATGCGCTTGCCCGCGACATGCGAACGACCCCAGAGTTCATTCTCAATCAGCCACCGTATCATTTTGCGGCATACATCCGCGGCATGACAAATGCCGCGCTATCGGTCGGCGTGCCGGCGACTGACATGAATGCGATGCCGCGCATGACGCCGGCTGAGCACGCTGCCGTTCGCCAAAGCACCCGAGAACGCTATTCGGTCGAGCCAGCGGCACCGGCAGCTGTCTTGAGGGATGCCGGGAAGCCGCGTGCAACGGTAGAAAAGACGCCTGACGCAGGGCCAGCGGCAGCACCAGATTTTGGCGGCGATGATTGGCGATCATAGCAGATCAAAAGGAAGCCCGCCGAAGCGGGCCTGAAGTCGTTACGTTGCGTCGGCTGCCTTTGAAGGACACGTGCTTGCGCGGTGTCCTGGCTCGTTACAGATCGAGCACTTCGGAATGCGTCGCTCGCGAGCCGTGCCGCCCAATAGCTCATTGAGTTCGGCGTCCAATTCCTCGCGCTTGTCGATCAGATCTTTGACCCGTGCGATCTTGCCGTCCAAGTCCATTTGCATCACCTCCTTCCGTGAACAAATAGTCGATCGACGATCGGTCGTCACCTGCTTGCAGGGATGCACGTCACAACGCGTGCTCTGCTATGTGCCGCTACACGCATGGATGACGAACAGTAGCTATTGTTCACTTTTTATTGGTCGCTCGGCTCTGATCGTACGCATGCGAGGTCGCATCTGGTACAGTCCTCTCTTATGGATGCGACATCAACGTCGGCGACGAACCGTCGGCCTCGCTTTCGGCGCTCGGCAGAACCGGTCCCGTTTCGAGTCACGGAAGGTGATGTGCTGATCCTGCGGCAGTTGCTGCGCTATCGCTTCTTGAGATCCACCCACATTGCGGCGCTCGTTGGCCGCTCACTTGATCGCACGAATGACCGACTGTGTCGGCTGTTTCACGCCGGATATGTCGATAGGCCGCGGGCGCAGCTCGACCACTACCCCACGGCAGGATCGGCGCCGATGGTGTATGCACTCGGGGAACTCGCGGCACACCTTCTCTCCGAACGCGGGCTGGACTGTGCAAACATGGATCGGACCCGAAACAATCGAGAAGCGGGTCGGCCATTCATTGAACATCAATTGGAGATCGTGGATTTTCACGTCGCCCTTGAGCGATCAACACGCGGTCGCAGCGACCTCCGGCTTATCCACCCTGAAGAGATCATCGCGAGCGCGCCTGAACCCACTCGAAGAATGCGAATCCCGTTCGCATTGCGAGCCAGGATCTCGCAAGCCGAGCGCGCGTACGATGTTGGCGTAGTACCGGATCTTGTGTTCGGTCTCCAATTTCCGGACGGCTCCCGCCGTTGCTTCATGGTAGAGATCGATCGTGGCACCATGCCGGTGAGCCGTGCTGACGCCACACAGTCAAGCTTTGGGCGTAAGATGCGAGGGTACCTCCACGCGCATGCTGAGGGAAGGCATACAAATCAGTTCGGGTGGAAGACATTCCGCGTTCTTGTCGTGACGACCGACCAACACCGTACCCGATCGATGGTCGAAGCACTGCGACAGTTGAAGATGCCGCTGGGGCCTGGACCATCGTTGTTCTTCTTCGCTTTACGTGGAGAGCTGCAATCGAGCGATCTCCTCAGTCACATCTGGAAAGATGGAACGGATCGTGCCCTTCGGCTGATTTAGTGCTCTAATGCACTGCCGCAGCCGGAGGCTGGATGGGCGGCGAAATGGCCGTGGACACAAGTGCGCGGTCATCTCAACCTAGGAGAGCCGTGAATGGAAAGACTACAGCGCATCAAGGAACTGCTTGACCAACAAGAAAAGATCGGGCTCGAACTGACAACCCTTCGAGAGCAAGCCACCCAAGAGTTGGAAGCGTTCTCCACCCCGTAGCGAAAGCGTCGCACGAAGGCTGAAATCGCCGCACAAGAATAGACGATCGCCAGTGGAGTAGTAAGGGAAAGGGCCCGCGGGAATGCGGGCCTAGTTTAAGCTTATCCGACGTATCCCCTATACCCATATGTCCCGCAAAGCACGCGCTCTTGTAAAAGACTACTACAGTGAGGGATGGCAAGAGTTCAATCTGGCGCTTTTCAGTAGGGCTTCCTGCCCTTTTGCAGGTGAGGGATACGCAAGTAGCGGTCGATATCCGTGCCCGCCTCTTGGCCGCGGATACCATAGCAGTAGAAACAGTCGGGATCCGGCTTGTCACGCGAGGCATTCACCGTTCCGAGGTGGCCACGATACTGCAAAATGCGATTTGGCTTTCGCATGCCGGTGACGGCAACCATGAACTCCGTTGCAGCAAGACTTGCGATGACTCCGTTCAGGGGAGAAACGGAAGGGCCTGTATGTCCGAGAGCTGCAACGGGAATACCGTAAATGGCTGCAATGCGCGCACGCTCGTCGGCCGATCTGAGGTAGCCGTTTACATCGTCCTCGTCGATCAGACCGAGGCAATGTAGGCAGCCGTCGCCCTCGTGCGAGACACAGATACGCCCACCATATTCGCCGGACGCGGGCACATCGGACGCCAGATCGACGTAGGATTTTGCGTATGCCGCGCAAATCTCGTTTAGGATGAAGCGAGGGCCATCTTCATCGAAGCACCCGAAAACCCAATCAGCAGCCTTGATCAGTTCGAAGGACTCTGGACTCACCAAAGCGGATGGGCAGCCACGCGCGTGCACTTGTGGATTGATTTCGTGAATGAGCCGCGCTGCCAATGACACTTTCGGCGAGCCCGGTACTGGATCGTCCGCACGCGCGCCGATAAATCGGTTACGGTTGGTGTCGTCCAACTCCTCATCATCGATCAGGCCGACCTCTTCTACGCCGAGGAGCGCCATGTGCTGGGCGAGGGGACTGCCGAGTCCGCCGACTCCCGCGATCACGACTTTAGTTTGCCGCAGCTTGCGCTGTCCCTCTTCACCGAAAAGCATCACGTTCCGATGATAACGCGCCTCGCTCATTCCCACCCCCCCAGCGAGAAATTCGTCGGGATCCGCGTTTCGGTGCCCGCCAGCAGAGCGTCGAGTTGCTGCGGCTTGTGGGCATTATCGAGCCAGACCAGGGCATCAAAACCGGAATTCGTGACGACGAGGGCAAGGTAGGGGCGCTTCTTCAGTCGCCACCACATGTGCGGCACCGTCTCCTTCAAGCCGACCCGGTCGGCATAGGAAAAGCCTGCGGGCCAGTCTCCAAGATGGGAGTGCATCTCTATGAGACATGTGCCGGTATCGTGCGCGCGTTTGATGAGTCGCGCCCGCGTCTCGTCCGTCATCTCGATGTAGTCGCCCTCCTGAACCTCGAAATCACCGGGTCCAAGCTTCGCCGCTTCCTCGGCCGCAAACATGGCCTGCTCAGCACGCCGCTCCTCTCGGGCAAAGAGGAACGCGGCCTGCTCATGCACCGGCTCGGGCGGGAGCAGGTGCTCGATGACATCGCGGTAAAGGAGCTCATCTATCTTCAGTATCGTCTTCATACGCCCTCCTGCAGCCTGATCCGGAAGCTACGGCACCAGACCAGCAAGTTCGATCCCTTGCGCACGTCGGCCTTGGCGGTCCATTCCTCGACATCCCATGAAAAATGCCGCCAACTACCATCAAAGGGCGGTTTCGCGGGCGGATCACCGACGTTATTGGCGGGTGGGGCACCCTTGAAGTTCAGATCGAAGGGAGCCAGGAATCCGTAAGGCTTCGTGCCCGGATAATTGGCCTTCACTTGGAAGACAACATCTGTCGTCGATACGGGGGTCTTCCCCTGCTGCCACCCCTCCGGGATGCTGTAACGAGGAAGACGAAACCAATCCTCCCCGTTCAGCTCCGCGTGGTCCACATCGGGATATTGCTCGCGCAGCAGGGCGAGCTCCTGTTCGATGCGGGTTCGCATCAGCCCCGCTTCCAGCGATGCTTCTTGCCGAAGCCGTGACCGGGCTTGATCTCGATGATTTCCCCGGGGGCCAGCGTCCGCTCAACGCTATCCTCGTCAACTTCGATCACGCCTTGCGAGGCATCCCAGCCGCCGAGGTTCGCGATCTGCTCGGTAGTGATCGTGTCTTGGTCCCAGTCGAACTCTTCACCCTCGATGACGAGAATGTATTTGGGGCCTTTGTCCGGATTGCCGCCGGGATCAGGCTTCTTGTCGTGGCTATCCTCAAGCATGTGCGATCTCCATCTGTTCGAAAGCACGCACTCAAGGACGTGCCCGTGATCCTTCTGTCCCATATAAGAAACCGTTCTGTCAAGTTTAACAAACCTCTTGACGTTTGTCTTACAAACCGTTTGGAATATTGACATTGCGGCGTCAGCCGCTATGATTCGGCATGAATCAACGAGACCTCGACAAGTTCTACAAAGCCTTCGGGAGCCTACTCCGACGCAATCGTGAGAATCGGCCTGACCTAACCCAAGAAAAACTTGGCAGGCTCGTGGGTCTATCGAGGACCTCGATTACAAACATCGAAAAGGGGCGACAGCACATCGCACTGCATCAGCTGTTTGCGATAGCCGAAGCTCTAAAAGTTTCTCCGGCAGCCCTGCTCCCCGCCCATACGGACGGAAGCACTACCTCATGGTTGACGGAAAAACTCCCCCCTGGAACCGAAAAGCAAATCACTGACTGGGCTGAAAAGCTCGTCGGAGGATACAAGTCGAAAACGGAGCAGTCATGACGCGGGCAAGAACCCAAGAGGCAATAAGAAAGGAAGCAGTAGAGCTATTAAAGAAGCATCGCATCAGAAAGCCGCCAATCCCCGTAGAACAAATTGCGCAGGCGCTTGGCGCGGAGGTGCGTTACTCGCCATTTGACGGTGAACTCGCCGGAATGCTTGTGCGCGGCGAGGGTGAAACGATCATAGGGGTGAATTCTCTGCACCATCCCAATCGTCAACGTTTTACAATTGCACACGAATGCGGGCATCTCTTGTTTCATAAGGGTGACGTTCACATTGATCGAAGCTTCCGCATCAACAAACGCGACGCAGTCTCGGCAATGGCGATCGATCCACAAGAGATAGAAGCAAACAGATTTGCTGCGGAACTATTAATGCCTGCGGACATGATCCTAGCCGACATCGAGGAGCGTGGCATCGATGCAGAGGACGAGTATGAGCTGAGAGAACTGGCGCAAAAATATGAAGTCAGCCTGCAGGCCATGACGTTGCGCGTAACAAATCTCCTCGACTTCTTCTGAGCAATAGCGGTCAGAACCCCACCGGCGCGGTCCAATTTGCGTTTCGCACAAGCAAAATTAACTGTCGGTGCGCAGGAGGCTTCTCGGGACGCCGCGGAGCTTCCGACACTCTTTGCGATATCACCTCCGAACGCTAACCATCATGCGGTTCGTCCAGCTCGGCGCAGTCGCAACCGACGGGCGCCCATGCGCGCTGACCGAGCTTTATCAACGCGAAATGCAATGACGGAACATTAGCACCGAAGTCCCGCTCCCGAGCAGACAACTTCGTAGACCTCATGGACTGCCTGAAGAGTATCGCGCAGGCGAAACTTCCGCGGAAAGCAAGAGGCCACGGAAGGCTGTGGTAGGTCAGGCGGATGCGTGTTCGCAGGAAAGCGCGAGTGCCACGATTGCTAACCAGCTCGTTTTCATGGCTTCTCCAGGGCGTTACATCCTAGTTCGCGGGGCGGCATTTGCGGTGCGCAACACTACGGGGCCTCGATCTCGGCCGGCGTCGGCGCGCCTTCCTTTTCGCTATCAAAGAGGATCAGCACACGAAGTCCGGACGAGGTCCTGTCCAACGACAGGAGACCTTCCGGCTTTCGCTTCGGATCGAAGGAGGAAAGCTCGGCGAGCCGCCTGACATCCTCGCTTTCGCCATCCCAAGAGTAGATCGCATAAACGCCGGGCCCATCTTCGACAGGGCCCGCCAGGATGAGGACGTTATTCTCAAAGACCGTAAGGTCGCGCACGCCGCGGCCGTCCCCCAGAGGCAGTCGGAAAACCCGGTGGTTTGATCCCGATCCGCCGAACAGGGTACCAATACCGACGGATAGAACGATGGCGCGATTGCCGTCCAGAACAGGTCCCCGGAATCCCGCCAGCAACACGAGATCATTCTTGATCGCAATGCCTTCGATCGTCAGTCCGTTTTCTTCAAGCCGCTGGTCCATAAAGGGAGCAAGCAAAGGCTCCGCCGCGATAATCTCCCTCAGTCTCGGTGTACGCTCGATCTCAGAAGCATTGCCGTCTTCGCCCGTAGTGCGGAAGCGGACAATCTGGCTGCTGGCTGAGATCCGCGCCTTGATTTCGGCGGCGTCATCTATGGGATCGAGCTTCCCCTTCTTGTCGCGCGGATGCCCGTGGGAGCCCATCACGTAGTAGAAACCGCCGGCGAAAGCGACGCCTTCCCCATCGAGCTCCAGCTCCTCGCCCTTGAACTTGTCACCGATCAGGCTGACGGTGGCACCGGCAACGAGTTCTCCGTCGGTTACGAGGACGAATTGCGCATCCTGCGCATTATCGTCGATCACAAGGCACGAACGGGGAAACCCTTGCGCGGCCGCGCAGGCGATGCCGCTGACATCCCTAGCCTTGCCGCCGCCCTTTCCAAACAGCTTATGTGTAACCGGCCAGGCGTCGCCTGGTGCGCCAAAAAGGGGATCGGCGCTATCCGCGGCGGCAAGGCCGAGTAGCAAAGCGCCGATCCTGCTTATACTCGCAAAAGTCATCAGCGCGTTACCCTCGACAGGCGGCAGCTCACGCAGAGATAAGACGATTGTCGCCATTAATGCTGAGAGGAGACGATTTTTCGTCAGTGGACTTCGTCAATCTCGCGTGAGTGTACAAGACGTTCCGAATCCGTCAAAAACACTTCCAGGGAACCTAGTCCTTGAAATCAGTGTTTGCTGGAATGCGGCCTTTGGCCAAGGCTTCCGCCTCGTCGTGAATGATGGCGCTTAAAAACCTCGGTCGCTTCTTTCTGACGGTTTTTTCTTTTTAACGGCCTTCTTCTTTTTTGCGGTCTTTCTCTTCTTCGCAGCCTTCTTCGATTTCTTCTTCACGGCTTTCTTCGACTTTTTCGGAGCGCTCGTTCCCTCCTCCGCTTTCTTGGCTTCCCTGGCCGCTTTTGCCTTTGCGCGTTTGTCCTTTGCCCGCTGTTCTTCATTGACAAATACGTCGGGATCGTGCGCCGCCTGCGGCGCCCATGTCAGACCGCGGTCCGCGAAAAACATGATCCTGCGGATGCATTTGAAATTTCCATTCTGAAAGAAAGGCGCAATCCACACCGCGCCGGTATCCAGGATGGCCGCCTTCCTCTTCGCTTCTTCCTCATCCTCATGATTCACGGCCGCGCGGTTGGCGGTCATCCGGAAAAAGAAGTGACGGAAGATGCGATCGAACTCTGTCATGTAGATATCGGCGACGCGGGTGTCGCCCCGGATGAACAGCATATTCTCGTCGTTCGCCGTCAGCGACGCGCCCGAAAAATTAGCCGAGCCGGTGCAAACGAGCGGGTCATCCGACAACGAATCGATCAGGAGGAATTTCGTGTGAACGAAGAACACAAACCCTTTGCCGTCCTTTCGCGCCAGTTCCTCATCGACGAACCATTTTTCGAGCGGGAAATTCGCTATGGGAACGAGTTTCGTTCCGCCTGCGCCCTTCTCTTTTTTAAACGAAGTCTTCGTGACCTTCCCGAGTACCGATCCGTTCGACATGATAAGACGGCCGTGGCTGTCCCGCTCGGCCTTGCGCGCTTCCGCTGTGGCGGGCTTTTCGAGCAGCACGAAACGCATGGAATCTTGCTGCTTTCCGAGCGAACGAAGGAGGATGGGATCGACAGTAAAGGCCGCGGTGAACATCGATGAGGTCCGCGCGTCCTCAATCCGCTTCCCGTACCAGTCAAGAAGATTGTCGGCGATGCGCGGAGAGAAGAACGTCGTGACGGGCGCCTCCGGCACGACGTTCGGCGGATTTGGCGTAAGCCCGATGACCGCATCACGCGCCGGCTTCGATGTCGGGTTTTCCGAGAGGACTTTCCAGTACTCAAAGTATTTGTTTGGAATCGAAGAGGGGTCCCTGCTGCTGTCCGTGACAACGTGCCCGACATTGGTCTGTCCAAGAAAACCCGACGGTGTGAAGTTGACCGAACCGGTCCAGACCGCTCTCGGATGCTCGTTTTTGTCCAGCCAGACCATGAACTTGTTATGTGGTGTTTGTGGCCGAGTCCGCTCGATCAATTTTGACCGCGGCAGGCCGACTTCCTCGATCGCGCCGTCATTTGCACCGGTCTTGTGGTAGATGATTTTAACGTCAACGCCGCGGCCAAGGGCCGCCTTGAGCGCATTCAGCAAAGGCACGTATGTGAATTCGTAAGCAACGACGCGAAGCATCTCTCCCGGCGGGACGTTGTTGATATACCCGACGCACGCTTCCTCAAGTCCCCGAGACAGCCATTTCGACGTTTCTTCGGTCACCCGGTTTTCGTCGTCGACCTGGTTGTACATTTCCTCGGTCAATTCCCGATTCTGAAATTCGACCGAGTATGCGCGGCTTGCGACGACGCCGCGATTGAACCAGACGCCATGCTTGCCGTCGTTTTCTTTTTCGGTTGTAACCTGGACGGTGACTTTGTGTCTTGGCTCGAGCGCGCCGGGCTCGCCGTACATCGCCATGATCGTATATTCGTATTCGGTGTCGGGCTTGGCTTCATAATCGGACCAGAGAAAGCTCTGTATCGGGTGTTGAAGCGTCGAGTATTTGGCACCCTGCACGGGGTTTGGAACGAGCCTCTCGAAAAACTTGGTGCCGGTCAGCCAATGGGTTTGTCCCCCGCTTGAGACCTGAAAGGCAAACCCCCTGAGGCCGCCACGCTCCGCGGGGGCGATGTCGATCGCCATCAATACCACGCGGGTACCAGCGATGGCACTCACGCGCAACGGCCCATCAGCTTCCTGCTTCCTCATTTGTGCCCCTCAATCCCGCTTAATAGATACAACTTTAACGTGAAATCTTCGTATGTCGAGGCGCTTGTTAAATCGGGTGTCTCGGGGCCAATGCAGCCGGACCGCTTCTCGTTTCACTTAAAACTTAAAAACAGGACGATGTTGCTGCCCGAGACAAGACGCGAGTCCACTGCGGCCATTGCGCACGGTTAGTTCGACATAAAGCCGGGCCGCAAAATGTCGGCACATCCAAAACGCGAAAACGTCAATCGCCGAACGCTGTGTTAAGAAGTGTGCTTAGCCGAACGCCGGCTTTCTGCAACTGCTCCTTCACAATAGGCTCGTTAGCTTTCAAATAGTTTGCATCAATCGTTACGCCTCCGTCCGGCTTGTCGCAGGATTGTCCGTGCTTCTCGCAATACTTCGTTCCGATGGCTTCGGCGAGGGTGAAGGATTCGTTGGCCCAGTCCCGCGGATCGGACGCGTTCCACTTCGCTTTCATTTCCGGCGTGATCTCGTCGGTGAGCTTATCGGCGGCGTCAGAAACGTTGGTACCTACGGCCGCCTCAAGGATGCAACTGTCCCAGGCCGAATGCAGGTTCGCCGTGCATTCTCCGTTGACCTGAATTTCGTTGCCGCCGCGGTCGTCCTCAAACGACACATGCAGGGGTTGGTGTATATCGCCGACCCAATGCCCGAGGAACTTGAGCGCGATCAGCCTGTCCGCCTTCTTCGCGCCTTTGGACGCGATGATCTTTGAGTCGTTCAGGATGGCGGTGAGCGCGCATTTCGGCGCGGTCGGGCATTCATCCGACGTGAGGCCCTTGGAATCGCGCGGCAGATTGACGAAATGCTCCGAGGGGCGTTTGCGTGGATGATCGGGAAACACGCAGGATTCCGAGAAGGTGTCGAACTCGCTGTCGGACCTGATCAGTTTCCGGATCGCCGCCCGCGTGTCGGGCTGCGCCAGCCTGAAGGCGATCTCGCAGACGATTTTATGTCCGGTATCGCCCCATGCCGAAGCTGAATTGCAGAGGGCGAAGAATGCAAAGAGGGCAATTAAAAAACAACGCATAATATTCCTCCTCGTTAGAGCGGTCGCAACCTATCACCCACAGGTTGCAGTGTTAAGCCCAGCGGCGCCGTTTTGATGCTTGCCCGATGTGTTTATTGTTGCACCTTTCCCGGATAGAACTTTGCAAATTCCTGACGCCGCCCGATAGACGTTCCGTCAAGGGAGTCGGCATCGCGGTAAGCAAGGCATTCACTCGCTTGCGCACATCGGGCTCAAGAAACGACTGCGCGACCAAAGCGACAACCGCATGACCCTCGTCCCCGGACGCCATGCTCCGAGTAAGCTGCGCACTTAACGCCGGACGCCAATGTTGCCAGGCCTACTGTCAGTCGGTTCATGACTTCATCTCCCTCTCAAGACGAACGCCGTGCGCCCATGTTTACTAGAACGCCAATCGTGCAGACAACGCTACAGCTTGTGCGGTGAGCCTCGATAACCTTCTGTATCGGCGTAGACGAAAAACGCTCTCGCTTTGTAAAGGCATTCTTGGTTAGTTAAAATATCCTTGTTGTCGGGCCTGTTCGGAAACTTCCAGTCACGAGAGGCGGGATCGAGGTTCAGGGCGTCGAGCTTGGCGCCACCGTCCTGAAAGATATTCAGTGCCGAATCGGTGCATAGAAACGACGTGACGGACGGAGCAAAATCGGGCTTGCCATTGTCCGGAACAAAGAACGCGCCGCTCACGATGGTCGGGTCCTTGTGGTTGGCGGCCTTTGCAGCAATGATATTCTTGCCGAAGGCAAGATTGGCATCATTTAGCTTCTTGAATTCATCGAGCTGAATTTCCGATCCCGCGATGGGAATCGGCGCTCCCGGCAGGCTCGGCACGGGCTTGCCTTGCCAATCCAGGATGGCGTTGCCGCGCGAGTCCACCCCTGCAGTGCGATTGGCCAGATTGTACATCAGGTTGCCGATCTTGTATGCGGTGAAGTCGTTCTGCAGATAGACGATCTGCCTGACACCGGCGAGCGACATCACGCCCGAGCACTGCGCGCAGGATTCCAGAGATGTATAGAGCGTGACGTCATTGAGCGACGCAATATGCGGCTTGTCGCTGACCTTCTTTCCGGTCTTCCAGCCGTCGAACACATCGGTGAGACTGAACAGCCGGCGCACCATGCGCGATTCCGCATGCTCCGCCGAGCTTCGGAAAAAGTCGTTGTGGTTGAAATCGAAGTCGATAATCTCGCCATTGCCGTCCACGGCGATGCATGCGATGTTGTGGCCGAGATAGCGATCCCAGTTCACGCGCAGCCCGTCCGGATTGGCGATCATGTCGCCGCGATAGCGCTGCGGCCTTTCCGGCAGCTGAGGTCGATCGCTCTGGCTCTGCCGCAGCGGATAGGTTCCTAGCGGGCCACGCTTATTGCCGTTCCAGAACCGGACGATCAGCTTCATCAGCAGGTAGCAATAGATCTTGTGCCGGTCCCTCACCGCGGGGTGGCCAAGCTCCGGCGCATCTCGCCGGATGCCGGAGCTGACATCGACGAGGTCACCGAGCTGCCGGTTCCAGTTCTCGACAAGGGGCACCTGGGTGTCGAACCCGGGGGGCGGCGCCAACAGGGACTGCGCCGACGCAGGCGCCGACCCGGCCACTCCGAGCGCGCTTGCGGCGCCCGCGGCCGCCGTCGTGGTCGCGATGAAGTCGCGCCGGTTGACCTTGTTTTCATCGCTCATCGCAGGGCTCCCTGCATTATCTGGCTTTCGAGACCCCGAAGCAGGTTGTGCTTGCCACAGCGCGGCGCCGCAGGCGTTTCAATCGATGAAATAGAAGGGGTTTGGCAGCTTGAAGGCGCATTCGGCGGAGCCGCCGTCGATGTCGCTTTGCTGATCGCCGATAGTGGCGATGATGGTGTAGCCGGCGCTGGCAATCTTGGCGCGTTCGCTGCTCTTGAACGGCACGATCGAGCCGCCGTCAGCATCGGGACGGGTGATGAGCTTGGTCCAGCCCTCGAACCCGGCGTGATCAAGATTGAGGAGCGTCGCGTCACGCTGACTGTTGCGGCGGCCGGTAATGAAGAACACCGAGATGTTTCGAGCGCGCATCGCGTTGAAGAAGGTTCGCGTCGGCTCGATGGCCGGCGCCACGGCCATGTGGATCCATTCGTCGAATCCGCAGGCCATCGTCGGCTGCCGTGTGCATGGACCGCCCTTGATGAAACCAAAATTGTTCTCACGGACGTTCTCCCAATTGCTCAGCGACGTCTCGTCGATATCGAGCACCACGGCGGGCATCTTGACCTGATCGGCGCGGCGTTCGACATAGGCGCGCGCATCGGCGATCACCAGCGCGATATCGTCGGCATAATTGCCGGCCTGATACGCCACCAGCTGCTTCTTGTGCTTGTCGATATTGAGCACCGGCTGTTCCGATACCGGAATCCGCGGCTCGCGTGGCGCAGGACAATCGTCGGCTCGGACAGCCGCTGGTTCGAATGCTATGAGCGCTGCAACGAGCGCCATGACGGCAAGCGCTGCTCTCCGCTGGCTGGAATACCATCCGGCGCGGTTGCGTTGCGCCGTGTTCACGTCGAAATCATGCATATCTCTGCACCGTCCTGCCGCCCGTCATTGGTGCGGAAAGTTGTCGACGATGTCGTGGGCCGTTCGCAGACATAGTGCCGCGAGCGTCAAGGTTGGATTTGCGGTCGCAACCGTCGGGAAGCTGCCGCTGCCGACCAGGTAAAGATTTTTGTGGTCCCATGAGCGCTGCATGTCATCCACGGCCGAATCGTTCACACTGGTGCCCATGCGGTGGGTGCCGACCAAATGTCCGGCGCCGTAATATTTGATGCGCTCCGTGCTGCCTTGCGGCCATTCGAAAGTACTGGGATCGTCGGCGTTGGGCGTTGTGGTGAACTCTTCGGCTCCCATGTTCTTGAAAATTGCTGTTGCGGTGTCCTTCGCCGCGACCAACCCCTGCTTGGTGTATTCGGACAGGTTGTAGCTGATCTGCGGACGCTGCAGGCTGAGATGGTCCTTGAACTGGTCCGATAACGTCACCTTGTTACCGGCGTCAGGCGACTGCTCGATCAAGAAACCGAGACGGAATTGACGCGATAGTCTGTCGTTGAGGGTGGTCGCTAGCTCACTTCCGAACAAGGCCTTCGGGATGTCGCTGGACTTGATCCCATTGAGACCGCTGAAATTGATGCCGTTAACGAAGTCGACGGTGGTCGTAAAAGGATCTCCCAGCGCGAAATTCCATCCTTCATTGCCGATTTCGATGCGGAATGCGCCACGGTCGCTGCGGAACTTGCCGTCCCGGCAAGTCTCGATACCAGCCGTCGAAAGCGGTCCGCGATACCCCCACACCGGCTTCGGCGCGAGCGCCCAGGCCAAATAGAGCGGGTGGTCCATCAGGTATTTGCCGACGAAGCCCTTGCCATCCTTGCGGTTCGCCACGCCGTCGGGGGTCCGCTCGCTCTTCGACATCAGGAGCAGTCGCGGCGTCTCGATGGCATTGCCTGCCAGGACATAGATCTTCTTGTTTCCAGTCACGCTGCCGCGCTCGACCGGAGGCCCCTTTTCATCCTGATAGCGAATATATTCGATGCCACTGACGCGACCGCTCTCGTCGACCTGAACGCGCGACGCAACGGTCTTGTACATGATATCAACACGGCCGGTGCGCACCGCGTCGGCCAGCGTGACGCTCGGATCGTACTTGGCCTGGATCGGGCAGATCGGAATGCAGTTGGTATTGCCGGCGCAAACACGGCGGTTCTGATAGGGCTGCGAGTTGCGGGCGGCCGGCGTGCTCGCCACCGCCCATTTGATATCGTCGAGTCCGTGAGCGGATATCTTCAGGCTGGACAACCCGGCTTCGACTGCAGCGTCGACCTTCGACATCACGACCTTGGGCATCGGATAGGAGTAGCCGGGCCTGAAGCTGATATCGAGATAGGACTGGTCTGCGACATCGGCAGAGACACCGATCTCCGTCTCAGCATCGCCGTACCACTTCTCCAGATCGCCGTATTTGATCGGCCAGTCGACGAAGCGGTTGAATCGCGTCTTCATTTCGAAGTCGCTCGGCAGGAAGCGCAGGCTGGTCCCAAGCCAATGCCGTGACGTGCCGCCATTGATACGCTCGTAAGTACTTGCAAAGGGCAGCGGTCCTTGCTGGATCAAGTAGGATTGCTTGGGATCTTGCCAATCACCGAACCTGTATCTTGCTCCCAGGCTAAGTACAGTCGGACGACCGGCATTCACGGAGCCGGGATCGACCAGGCCGTTGGCGTCGAACAGCTCCGGCGGATACGGACTCTCGGGCACTTTCGCGGTCGCGTTGAGAAACCGGTTCATGTAGCCGTTGATATCAGGCGGCAATGGCTCGCCCGCCTCGAGAATGAGGACCTTCCTGCCGGCGGTCGCCAGCACTTTGGCGATCAGCGCTCCGGCAATGCCGGAACCAACAATCACGACATCGGGGTCCGGCATTCTTGCGGCGCACATGTTCGGAGTTCCCTTCAAGAGATGTAAACATCGAGCTTCAGCGGATCATCGGCCCAGTAGCCGTAGCGCAATTCGCTGTAGCCCATGGGATGCGCCTGCGCGACGCGCCAGGTCCAACCCTGTGTATAGGCAGTACCTGAAATGACCTTCACGGGATCAAGCGGAAACGGGTGGTCACCCGGCTGGTTGTAGGTCGCAAGCTTCTTCGGGTCGTACCAAGCGCCCAGATACCAGGCGAGGATGATGCTCCGTCCGACATATTTGAGCTTCGGATCGCTCATCACCTTGGTCGCCGCCGCGACCGGGTTCTTCGGGTCCGGATCGCTGCGAACCATCTGTAGCAAGGTCGGGAAAGCCGGGTCAGCCTTTGCCGCGTCGAAATACTGGTTCTTGACCTGAATGGGATCGACCGTCGGCGCTAGTTTGAGCGCCGCAATTCCGGTCAGCACGGAGGACAGTGCAACAAACGAGCGCAAGTCGTCCTCATTGGGCAGCGGCGTTGGCGCAGGAGGGGCCGCAGCTTCGGCTGATGTTGAGAGCGAAGTTACCGCTCCCGCTGCGGCGACACCGAGCATTTTTCGTCGAGTGAGATCGGTCACGATATCCTCCGGGGCTTACCTGCGGTTGGCCGGCTGAAATGGAGTGAGCTGTCATCCGGTTTGCCGTAGCGGCAAACCGGCCGCACGCTCCGCTTTGTCACTGCGCCTTCTGCGCTTTCTCCAGGATGAATGTGAAGTCGGACGCCGTCGCCGGCACATGCTGAGTGGTCGCGTTGCCGTGGCATGCCATGCAGCTGGACGAGGCCAGCGGGACCTTTCCCTGGCTGTAGGTTTCCAGCGTCGTGTTCGCCAGGTAGGTCGGTGCCGGCGCGCCGAGCGGATCTGTCTTGCTGTCGTGAGCGCTCGGCCATTGCGTCGCGAGCAGCATGTAGTTTTCCCAGGCGGTGCCCCTCAGCAGCGCGCGGAACGGCTTATTCAGGTCCGACACCTCTTGCTGGACGAAGCCCGGAATCATCTTCTCCCTGACGACCTGGCTCCTGTAATCGCCCTTGAACTTCAGGGTCAGGTCGGGATCCCAGGGCTGCGGAGGCGTGTCATTCCTGGCGGGGCAATTCGTCTTGCACGCGGCGTTGAAGAAGTTGTAGCGCGGCAACAGATTGCCGCTGGCGACGTCAGCTGCATCGGGCGCGTTGCTGACGTGCTCGAACGAAGTCCAGACCCACTGTGGAGCGAAGTCTGTCTTGTGGCCGACATGGAAGCCGACCAGCCCGAGCTTTTTCTCAACGCAGGCCGGGCCAATCTTGGTGGCTTTGCCGCCGGGAAAATAGATCAACGCATCGGTGGTGTGAAACTGGCTGAGCGAGTTCTGGTTCTTGACCGGATCGAGAATGCGATAGGAGACCTTGAGCATGATCGCGCCCATCCGCCCCGGAATGTCAGTCCCATCCGGCCCTTTCCCCGGACTGTTGCCGATCGGGAATATAATGGTCTCGCCGAACTGCTGCTGGCCCTGCTTGCTGTAGAGGCCTCTTTCAACGATGAAGTCGAACATCGGTTGGTTCATCAAGATGTCGAACAGCGCGAAGTTGCCGTCCTGGTCGATCAAGGGGCCGGTCTTGAACGGCTGGTTGAAGGCCTCCTCGCCGAGCTGGAACACGATCTTGCCCGGACCGTCGAGCGGCTTGCAGGCATCCGGCACATTGCGGGTGCCCCAAATGGGTTTATCGCCATTGCTCAGCATCACGTCGGCGAGCGGCCGATAGTTCTGCAGGTCTTCCCACTTGGTGCGCGCGTCGCCGCCGGGCCGCGGGCCCTTGCCGATGGTCTTGCCGTCGGCCGGAGAATTCATCGCGATGAAAGTGAGCCAGGAATAGAAATCAAAGCCGCGCTGTAAGTTGGCCATATCGGGGCCAGGTCCACTCGTGACCAGCCCCTTCTTGCTAACGTTCTGCTGGCAGGGCTGCCCCGAGGTGAGCAGGTCGCGCGTGATCGGCGTGGCCACGGGCGGCGTCTTTGACCTGTCGGTATCCGGCGTCACATTGCAGTTCGAAACCGGGGGATTGACTTTGCCGGCAGGGTCGGATGAAGCGCCCGCCGGTGCCTGGGCGAGCACAGGCCAACTGAGCAGGGTGACAATTGCTAAAGCGCTACCGACGGCAAGCAGACGAATATTGCGCACCGCTACCTCCTGCGATTTGACGGAAAAGTCTACCGACGCGCGAATACGCTAATTAATTTTAAGGAATCCCGTTTCATCAGTTGCCTCTTCCGCAATGTAGTCGCCGGGCCACAACGGCCGAAAAGCAAGGCGGGCAGCCAACCAATTGCTCAACCCTTGGCCTAAACGGCCGTAACGCGCGAAATCAATTCTAGCGCTGCGGGTATCAGGCCGAAATGCTCTTGGCAGTGGACATCCACAACCTTGCATTGTCAAGTCGGAAAGGGCTGCCCTACGGTGCAGGCGGGGGATTGTCGCTTCCACGACTAAGGCGATCTCAATCTAAATGCTCGGCGGGTGAAGGCGGTAGGGTCGGGGAGATAGATGGTTATCAGTCGCGACTCAGAGCTTGATCAACTTGCCGCCGTTTTCCTCCAGCTTGCTCAAATTGGACCATGATGGATTGGAGCGAGAGTTCAATTTCTTCAAATGGTTGGGAGGCGCTGGCTCGTAGCGATGCCATGCGGCGGCAAACAGCCGCCACCCGCGCAACGCCAGGCTTTTCCGTCTCCAGCACCATCGCCCGCTTTTGCTCGTCGGTGAAGCGCCGACGCGTCCGACCGTCCGTTCCTTGCGGTGTCAAGCGATACTTACAGCGCGCGCAACTAGAGCGGTTTTCGGTTGATGTGAATCGGAACAGGGGGTTCCCAAAAGCGCGCAAATCAGATTCGGGTTGCTTTGACAGCAACAGCGAGGTCGCGCGATGGCGAAGGGATACTCGAAGGACCTCAGGGCGCGGGCGGTCGCACTTGTCGAAGACGGCGA
>NZ_JBWJZD010000067.1:0-21582 GCF_056429065.1 Bradyrhizobium sp. USDA3010 | reverse complement strand
ATGGCGGGCGTGGTGTTCGCGGCTGAAGGTGATGGGGTTGGCTTTGCAACCGAATCCTACGCCGCATCAGCGCTTTACACCACGCTCGCCAGCCTCTCAGGCGCCTCTGACGAATAAGACGGGCTAGACCAGGTATCGATTGCTTTAGGGGGGGGTGACTGCTGATCTTGGAGAGGCCTCGTCCACTTCATTCGGCCGCGAATACGCCACCCCGATTACATCCTTAGAAATAAGCAACTCGAGCGAAAACGCGCGATTTGCCTTGGATACGTGTCCTGATCGCGCAAAGATATCAATTTCTACGTCCTGGAAGTCAAGAAACTGGCGATCCATTGGAAAACACGCCTTATACACCGCCTCTTTCAAAACGAAGAGATCGCGCCGCTTGAGCGTGTGTAGATCGTACATCCGTCGCTCGCTAGGAGTGGCAATCAATGCGATCAGGTTTTCCGGCAGAGGTTCATTCGGCTCAATGTCGATGCCGAGAGCTGCGATCTTTTTCGTTCCTGCAATAGCGGCGGCCGCGACCGTATCGTGGTGCGCCAAAGATCCGACCACTCCCGTCGGCCAGATCGGAACACCAGAGCGCGTCTTCGGAATCGCCATTGGTGGAAATCCCATTTGCCCAAGAAGTGTTCGGGCGGCTGCTCTTGCGGCACCGCTTTCGCGGCGGACTTTGGCAACGGCGCGTCCCATACACATAACTTCGGAAGCGTACAGGGTGGATTCGTCGCCGGGTTCTATCGGACGGATACCAACCATGATGTTCCGTTGATCAATTGTGACAATCTCCATTATTTGGTTCAATCAGCTTTTCGAAGTGTCGACCAGAGCGACGCTCGGCGGCCGCCCACCTATGGATCGCTTCTGACCAGCGCCTGAATTTGATCAGGGGGGCAGTTAGATTCTCGGGAGCTATTGCAGCGAACCGAAGTCTGGACCACCGAGCCGCTTGCCGACCTGGGGGGTATTTGGGGCTTGAGTGAGCGACCTTCGAACCCGAATCTTTCGAGAGAAAATCCCCGTCTATTTAAGAGACCCGCTTAGCGCCCTTGAAATGGCCCGAGCCAGAACTTGCCGGTTTTCTGGATTGCTCACCATTGTCGTGTGGTTGCCCGGCATCGGTACCGCATGAATGGCCGCTGCATCCAAAACCAGGTCCCAACCCTTCTTTGGTGAGTTTGCCTTGCGATGCAGTTGTTCGTCAGGTTGTACCTCAGGGCTGACAAGAGGCTCACTGGCATAAAACTGATGTATCTCGATCGGGAGCGGCGGAACTCGGTACGATTGTAGCGCCTGGTGATATTTCGCCGCCTTTTGATAGATCGAAACATCGCTGTGGAGATCGTGGTCTGGAGGTAACGCTCCTATTTGCTGTGCTTTTTCGAGCAACTCAGAAATGGAACATGGCTCCGTGTATCCGTCGAAAACCTCGCCGTATTCATCGTGCAAGATTCCACAACGCTCCCGAACAAACTCTCGAGCCAAATTGATATGTGATGCGTTTGTAGTATCTGCAGGTGAACTAACATCGATGAACGCCATGAATGATACAACTTCGTCGATGCTCAGTAATCGCTCGGCAATTGCATAAGCCAGGATTGCACCTGAGGAGTATCCAGCAAAGCGGTATGGGCCTCGTGGCTGGATCTCTTTAATCGCAAGGATCACCTCTGCGGCCATGGCCTCAAGAGCTGGAGGACAAACGTCATTGAAGGGCGGCCACGGCAGAGCGTAGACGGGGCAATCTACATCCATTTCCGCCACCAAACTGAGGACATACGAACAATCTCCAAAACCTGTAGGGAGAAAGAAGAGCGGCGGCTGCGATCCGGTCGGCCGAACGGAAATCACTCCCCGGCTACTGGGCTGTGACACCACATCAATCTTCAATGCAAGGTCCTTCAGAACAGGGGTTTGGAAGAGGTCGGCGGCGCTAAAGCTCAGCCCAAGTTCTAATGCTCGACTGAGCATCTGCACGGCGAGCAGCGAGTGGCCGCCCAGTTAAAAGAAGTGGTCGTGGCGCCCGATGCGCTCGACACCGAGAAGCTCGGCCCAGATCCGCGCCAGCGCCGTCTCGACCGCGCCCTGCGGCGCCTCATAGGCCGCCAGCGCATAGGCTTCATCGGCCGGCGCTGGCAGTGCCTTGCGGTCGAGCTTGCCGTTCGGCGTCAGCGGCAGCGCCGCGATCGGCACGAACGCAGCCGGCACCATGTAGTCCGGCAGCCGCGCACTCAAGTGCGCGCGCAAGGCGCCCGCAAGCCCGCCTCCATCGCTCTCGTCCGCAGCCTCCGGCGCGCAGACCACATAGGCGATAAGATGCTTGTCGCCGGCGCGGCTCTGGCGCGCCACCACCACCGCCTCGCGCACCCAGGCGTGCTCGCAAAGCTTTGCTACGATCTCGCCCGGCTCGATGCGGTAGCCGCGGATCTTCACCTGGTCGTCGTTGCGGCCCAGGAACTCCAGATTGCCGTCCGGCAGATAACGCCCGAGGTCACCGGTCCGGTACAGCCGATCGCCCTCGACAAAGGGACTGGCGATGAACCGCTCGGCCGTCAGCTCCGGCTGGTTCCAATAGCCGCGCGCAACACCCGCCCCGCCAATGTAAAGCTCGCCCACCGCACCGAACGGCACGGGCGCGCCATGGCCGTCCAGCAGGTACACCCGCGTGTTGGCAATCGGCCGCCCAACGTGAGGCATCTCGGGCCAATATGATGGATCAGCTGCAAGGTGGTGCTCGGAAATGACGCTGATTTCTGTGGACCCATATTGATTGATCAATCTCGCGTTCGGGTGTGCTTCGAAGAAAGCCCTAAGCAGTGGAGTGGCCTGCAATCGTTCGCCGGCTGCATAAAGCTCTCTTATAGAGGGCAGCTGCACGCGCTGCGTGCTCCAGACTTCTGCAAGATGATTCAATGCCACGAATGGGAGGAAAAGCCGCTCGATCGCCTCCCGCTCTACAAACTCCAGCAGGTCGGAAAAGCGCCTCCGGGTCTCTTCCCGCAGGAGCACAAGTACTCCGCCGTCCTTCCAACAAATGAACAATTCCTGGCAGGACACATCGAAGTTCAGAGTCGCGAACTGAAGTGTACGCAGTTTTGAGGTGCCAATCCCCGCCAGCGAATTCACAAGCGAGCCGTGGGACATTTCGACGCCCTTGGGGGTGCCCGTGGATCCTGAGGTGTAGATCACATAGGCGAGATGGCGGGATGTGAGACCAAGCGTGCGCGGGTCGGGGTCCGAAGGCGGCCGCTCGCGCCAGGCCCAAGTGCCAGTATCCAGATCGACCACGCTGACATCGGTGAGCGCCTCGCCCCCCAATGCGGTTCGACCGGCGGAATCGCAAAGCAGCAGTTGCGGTTCTGCATCGCCGACAATCTGCTGCAGCCGGGCCGGTGGATAGACTGGATCCAGCGGCAGATAGGCGCCGCCCGCCTTCAGGATCGCCAAGACACCAACCACCATCGCCACGCTGCGTTCCAGGCAGATCGCCACCGGCTGGTCCGGCTTGACCCCGAGATCGATCAGATGATGCGCCAGCCGGTTGGCCCGCGCATTGAGTTCGCCATAGCTCAATCTCTCCTTCTCATGGACCACCGCCACCGCCTCCGGCACCTTGTGCACCTGTGCCTCGAACAGCTCATGGATGCACCGTTCCGACGGATAAGGCGCCGCCGTCCGGTTCAGTTCCTCCAGCAGATAGCTGCGCTCCTCGGCCGGCAGGATGTCGATGCGGCCGGCCGGCTGCCCCGCATCGGCCCTCACGTCATGCAACAAAGTTTGCAAATGCCGCGTCATGCAGTCGATCTTCGCCTTGCTCAATATGTCGAGCCTGCCGGGTCGTTGAGCTTGTGGCGCTCGGTTCCGTTAAGGGGCGGGTTGAAGATGCTGACGAGGATCAGATCCTTGTCCCGCCCCCCGCGCAGAAGATGCTTGTCATGCTTGTCAAGCACATACATGTCACCCTTACGAATGGAGAAGACATTGCCGTCCATGTCCTCGACCTCGCCCTCTCCGGCGATGCAGTAGCAGGCTTCGAGATGATTGCGGTATTGCAGAAGCGAAACGGTGTTCGCGCGGACCACAGTGTGGCAGACGCTAAAACCCATGCCGTCCTTATCCGTCAGAAGGCGGTGGCTCGTACCATTGCCCCAATCGACGAAGTGATCGGTCGCTTCAACATCGTGCAGGCTACGCACAATCATAGCGATCGATTGCCGCATACACGTTAAATTCATTATTACGGCAGCTGGAGGTCGTCGTACTGACCTGGAAGCGCGGCTTCCGCGCACTGCCGAAGCATCGGCTATACCCAAAAGGCCTACCGAACTCTCGTCGGCTAGCCAAAAATATCGGCGTGAGGGTATTCCGCAGCCGAGCTGATGGCGTGCACGTACCACCTTGATGTTCCCCCTTCTTCGCGGTGCCGCCGCCTGCGTTGGTATGGTCGAGAACGCTGCTGGTGATGTTGCCGGCCAGACAAAGCGTTTCCGGTCGCAGATTTGCCAAGTTGTTTCCTTCTTTCCCTGTTCCACGCGGTGCGAATACACCACCGCGGCCTCTCAGCTAACTGAGCAAACCTCATGCCATGGTCGCACACAGATAAGAGATGAATTTGTGGCTGTTTCAGTTGGCTAGCGAACGGAAAGGATTTGGCTGGGCAGCGAAGCCAGTCTGACAAACTGCCAAGATATGGCCGGATGCGAGCAAGCCTGCGAAGGAGAACCGGTCGGACAGTGCGGCTGACCTTTGTCGTTAAAGATCCAACCATTGCCGGTGGCTAAGAGGCGCGACTTCGCCGGTTCTGCTTGGCGCGCTCGAGCGCGTCCGCGCGACGTCGCTCTGTCCCATCGCCGCGTCGAGCGACAGCGCGATCATCAGCAGCGACTTGTCTTCGACGGGGGCGACAGCTCACGCCGCCAGGTCGGGCCCGACAATGCGACGTGCCGAGTGACAGCGCGGCGCGTCGAGGCTGACGTAGACACCGGGCATTCTGGCTGATGTCTCCGTCATCACGGCCCCCACGCTGCAGCGACATTCCCGCATTGCCTTGTTTTCAGGCGTCTCGGTTGTCGCTCCTGAGACAAGCGAGACGACTTAAACGAGACATCACAAGCCGCAACTGCGGCGTCCATAGTAGTGCTCATAGCAGCGCTTTGGCGGCATTTGCCAGAATGCTCTCACCATTTCTGAGCGGCGCGTTGTCGGGTGAGAACACGCTATCGCCAGGCATGGCGCACAGCGGCGTTGAGACCGCTGCAAAGGCCAGGCGGCATCGCCACGGGCGAGATCAAACGTCGATCGGCGATCCGATCATTGCTGCGCGCTTAGGGAGGCGGCCGACCGCTGACCTCGGCGAAATCAGCTGCCGCCCTGGCATGCAGCCTCGCCGAATCGAATACCGGCAATTGTGTATGTTCGGGACCGATGAGAAGACCAATCTCCGTGCAGCCAAGGATGAGCGCGTCGGCGCCCCGGGCGCGACCTCGCGCAATGATGTCGATAACTTCCTGGCGCGAGTGATCAGAAACCGTGCCGCAGCACAGCTCATCGAAAATGACATCGTGGATCCGGCTCCGCTCGTGCCCCGCCGGTATAACCGGCGAAAGGCCGAACCGCTGCCGCAGGCGATCACAATAGAACGGCTGCTCCATCGTATAGCGCGTCCCAAGCAAGAGTGGTCGCTTGACGAAGGCGGCGCGCAGAGCCGCAGCGGTCACGTCGACGATGTGGATGAGCGGCACACTGAGCTCGGAAGCAACAATGTCGGCAACCACATGCATCGTATTGGTGCAGATCAGGATGCAGCTGGCGCCTGCATCGACCAACTGCCGGGCGATCCGCGCCAGATAAGCAGCGGCTTGCCTCCATTCTCCCGCCTCCTGAAGGGCGACGATAACGCCGAAGTCAACAGAGCGAAGCAAGATGTCTGCCGACGCGAGGCCGCCGCGGCGCTGACGTACGATTTCATTGATTTCCTTGTAATAAATGGCCGTGCTTTCCCAGCTCATCCCTCCGATCAGCCCAATGGTCCGCTGCACTTTACGATCTCCACTTGATGGCACACAGGCGTGCCGCGCCTTCGGCAGCACATAGTCGGCGTTGTTTCGGGCAATCTCTCTGGAAAGCAAGGCCTTATCTCTGCGATGGCAAAGCTCTTCTCACCCGAGCTGCGAAGCCGGCTGAAAGGGCATGCCGTCGTCCGAACGATTCTGGACCAGTTGCAGCTCGACGCGACGACTCCTGTGACGACGCTTGCCGGATCGAGCGATCTTTCGGTGCCCGCCTGCTGGCGGCGCATCAAGCACCTTGGAGGACAGCGGTCTGATCGGTGCGTCGCCCTGGTTGTGCAAGCAGTATGCCGTCTGGAAAACAGCGGTTTCTGACGCGTCGTACCGCATCGCTAGGTCAGCTTCCCGACATTGGGTCTGAAGCTGACAATCAGGTGTCCGCCGGGCAGCGTTTCGGCATCAGACAGTCTCGCCTACCCTTTTGAGGACGCTGGTTCGACCGGGGAAATCGGCAGCGCGGTATGGCTATTGGACCGCGAGCTCAATCTGCCCGCAGCAGACAAGGTCTCCTATGTCGATGCCGTCGATACCGAACTCCAGTATGCGCGCTCCGGACAGAATTCGGTACGGCATCGCGTCCGCAACAATCTGCCAGGCACACCGGACTTCTGCCCGCTCGTTTTTAAGACGCCGCTACTTGCGGAATTTGTTGCAAAGGATCTGAAGGAACGTGCCCGCATCGTGGTGAGCCAAGTCCCGAAGGATCTGCTCGAGCGAACCGCCGCCTTCCTTCTCCTCAAGGACTCGAAGTCGAGTTACGTCATCGAAGGAGAAAGACCGCCACAGGACCGCGTCCAGCGGTGGGGCAAGGTGATCGGCGAAGCAGGACGGGCGCCGCTCGACGAGGCGGAGTTTCTGCGCCTGCAGCGGATCGTCATCGGCGATGCGCGCTTCTTCAAGCTCGGCTTCCGTAACGAAGGTGGCTTCGTCGGCGAACACGACCGCGAGACGCAAAGACCTGTTCCGGATCATATCAGCGCACGCCACGAAGATATCGACTTCCGTGGATTGATCGCGTTCGATCAAGCGGCGCAAAAAGAATTTGATCCTGTCATCGCCGCCGCCGTGCTGGCTTTCGGCTTCGTCTACGTTCACCCGTTTGAAGATGGGAACGGCCGCATTCATCGATACCTGATGCGCCATGTTCTGGCACGGCGCGGCTTCAATCCTGCCGGGGTCCATTTTCCGGTTTCGGCGGCCATTCTCGACAAGATCGGCGAATATGGGGACGTGCTGGGAAGCTATTCGACTCGATTGCTTCCATGCATGGAATGGGAGCCGGCTCCAAAAGGCAACATCAAGGTCTTGAACGATACCGCTGACTTTTACCGCTTCTTCGTTGCAACGCCGCACGCGGAATTTGTGTACGAATGCGTGCAAAGGACCATTGAACAGGATCTTCCGAGAGAGACACGATTTTTGCGGAGTTTCGATACGTTCCGGGCAGGCGTCGAAAACATGGTCGACATGCCGGAGCAGACCCTCAACACCCTCCTTGGATTCTTGCAGCAGAACGAAGGAGGGCTTTCAAAGCGCGCTCGTGACAATGAATTCTCCCAGCTCACGCCAGACGAAGTCTCGAAGATTGAGAGCTTCTATCAAGCGGCCTTCTCGCGCGACTCTGGAACAGAGAGCTAACCGTCCGCCCGCATGGCAATATGATCCAGGGTCGTCGCGTCAGTGAGCTTTGATATTGGGAGACTATCTTTCATTCTTTTCGATATCCTGAAGAGTAATATTGGCCTCGGGCAGTTCAACAAAGGAAACATGAACGATGAAGACTGGGGCGGCTCATATGTCAACACGGTATCAGGCAAGCAAACGGAAGGTTCACATATTACACGGCCGATGTCGGTTACGATTTCTTGCGCGGTACCGACTACAAGATCGGGGGATCTATAGGCTGGACCTATTACGGCCAGAGCTCGGACTCGAGGGGATGCGTGCAAATACCCTCCCTTACTTCACGTCTTAGCTCGGGTGACAACAGGGTCATCGGCCGGCGCCGGGGACCGACGTTGTGAGGCCAGCGCGTTCAGGTCGATGCGGTGGCATACCAGCACCAATTAGGCCGGGAGGCTCTCAGCTCCTCGACGAGCCGCTGGACCTGTCCCGCTGGCGCCTTGAGATTGGCGGTCAGCTGCGAGGATCAGCATAAGCGCATCACGGAAAAAGATCGCGGCCCGGTGGCGCGCAAGCGCCATCTCTCAATTTTAGGACGGGCGAATGGGTGACCTCTGTGCCGGCCGAATCAGCGCGATCTCGAGCTGATTTCTCTGGCTGGCCAACGCGCCGTTCGTAATTGGCGGCCAGCTGCAACAAGCGCACCTTGATGAAGGGGTCAGCTTGCTCGGCAAGTTCCCGCACGGTCCGCGCCCTCTCTCTACAAAACTCGTCGTCCATGACATCCTCCCAGAAATTGCCTCGCTGATAATGCCAGTTGAGAGTGGGAGTGCATATGACCGAGGTTACACTGCAAGATATTTTCTGTAGTCCTAGGCAGTTGGCAGCAAGCGCTCGCCTCATTCAGCAACAACCGGGACGGCGTCCTTGTCCTTTCCACCAGACGACTTTGCACGAGCAGGTCCTGTTCAGCGGAACGACCACCGTGAACCGCTCAGAAAGCGGCGAGGAGACCGCCCTTCAATGCTCCGCTCCTCTCCTCTGATGCCTCCAGGCCCAGCACAGTGACAGGGGCCAAATCTGTCATGACATTAGAAACGGCTTACGCGCAGGGCTTTCTCCGACCGGAAAAGACAATCATTCCGGGCCCATCAAGAGGAAATGTAGATTTGATCGATGCTGCGCGAGGACGATGGCATTTTGCCAAGTTTAATGCCGCGCGCCTCGGCCCCCGGTGCGGGTGCCAGTTAAGGCAACCCTGCTTCATGCTGTCCGCCGACGGGATCGACCTTTCCTGCGGCGTCGCCGCGAGCTCTGATGGCGACTGCGGGGAGGAATAAGTGAATTTGTTGCATCCGTAACCGCTTGCGCAGGGACTTCACTGGATGAGAGATCGATGGTCGATCGAAGCAGCTCTCTTTGATCGGCGACGGCCCTTTCGAGCGTCGACAGGAATTGCCGCCCCTCTTGTGTAATTTCCCAGCCGAGAGCATCGCGAAAGACAAACTTCGCCAAAAAGATGTTCAGATCCGGCGCGTGTTCGGCCAACCGCTTCATGCGATCGGTCCAGTCGCGGCCGCTGTTCATCAGGATCTCCACGGCGCGTCGGACTTCGGCAACAGAGGCCCGCCCGGTGGGCTGACCGGCCAGCACTTTCAGGACGGTCAGCTGGAAGGACACTTGCCGTGTCTCCGGTGGGCTGTGTGGTGCAGTTCCCCCCGCAATGGATCAATTCTTAGGGCGCATCGTCAACAACGTGGCGCCGTTAACCTCAACTATATTGGCTAACCCGCCGCGTCGGCGTCCTGAAATCGCTCGCCGGCTCATGCGCGAGCCGTCCTCGCGCGGGCACGGATGTCAGCGCCGCAGGCTCGTATTGTCCACAAAGGACGAATTCCCCTCGGTAAGCTCCTTCAGAAGCGACAGCACAAACTTTGAGCCGTGAGCGCCGGCCGGTGCAGCAAGTTGCTCTGAGACATGCGCGGCGTACACCTGCTGGCCCGCTGGGCGGGAGCGTACGGTTTGGACACTTCATGGCACCGAGGTTATCGTGTCAGGTCTACACTGCACCAAGGCAGGCAAAATCCGGAGCTTTCTGCGGCATCGGCGAGCAATGCCTCGACTGAAGAGCGCCCCGGGGCTTGCGGTAAAGCCTCAGTTGGAAGCGACGGTCGTAAAGGACCGCCCGGCGCACCAGACAGAAGGCATCGCCGGACAGGTGATCACAGATTGCAGAAGGCAGCCCGGAGGCGCACGTCAATCAGCCTACCCGAAGATCCTCAGCTGACGTCTTGCCCGAGCGTCCGGCCTTGAGCTCGTAACTGACCCGAGCCCCCTCTTCGAGGGTGGTGTAACCGGCCTTTTCCACGGCACTGATGTGCACGAAGACATCGGCACTTCCGTCCTCCGGCCGAATAAAGCCATAACCTTTGCTGGAATTGAACCACTTCACAATACCCATTGCCACGGCGGCATCTCCATCAGTGAACCTTCGTGATCTAGCGAAGAGTCTCGCAGCCATCAAGATGGGCGGCAAAAAGACGCTCGTCCGCTGCGGAAGTCACCCTCAGCTTTTTTGCCCGATGACCAAAGTGCTGACACGCACACACCTCTTTTGTGCGGCGGCCGACAGCAAGACACTGACGTCGGAGAACCTCGCTTCAGGGGAGCGGGATCCGGATGGGCCTTCAGGCTGCGGCTCAATCATCGCGCGCCACCTTGTCACAGGAAAGTTGCAGAGCCGAGGACGTAGCATGCGCAGCCGGAGCCGAGCTGGAGCGAATGCTGCGATCTCCCTTGCAGAACCAGGCGACGGCAAACTCCTTTGCGCAACCCGGCGCAGGATCGGCAATCCGTGCCGCCTCTGTACGAAACGTACACTCGCTCTTGCCGTTAC
This sequence comes from Bradyrhizobium sp. USDA3010, assembly GCF_056429065.1. Taxonomy (NCBI): domain Bacteria; kingdom Pseudomonadati; phylum Pseudomonadota; class Alphaproteobacteria; order Hyphomicrobiales; family Nitrobacteraceae; genus Bradyrhizobium; species Bradyrhizobium sp. USDA3010. The sequence goes on along the minus strand of NZ_JBWJZD010000067.1, from coordinate 10,992 downwards.
ACGCTTCTGCAAGCGCATCCGTGGCGTTGCCGCGCGCTGACATCCAGCGGCAATTGCCGCCATACGTGCCGGAAACAACAGAAATACCTGATTGCGTGATGGCATTCCCGGTCGCGCCCCGCAGTGCATACGCGGCCGCCGCACCAACAAGTGCGGCAAAGCCGACGGTTCCCAATCGCATCAGGAGCCGGCGCTGTTCCGCCGAGGCCGCCTGATAGGCACCACGAATTCGCCGTCGGGCCGGCACTTCGAAGCCGAAATGCAACAGGATCGCGGCGCAAGTCGCCAGGGCGAAAGCAAGAGCGAGTGCACCGAGATGGCCAACCAGTTGACTCGCCGTTTCCCAACGCACCACCGGAAAACGCCGGAAGATGATGATGTGTATAAGATAGAGAGCAAAGCTGGCCTCGCCCAGAAAGACAAGCCACCTTGCTGACAATAGCCGTCCTGCAGTCCTGCTGGGCTGAGCCGCCGCGACAAGGATGAGCGCAACCGGCGCCGCCAGGGCGATATTGTTGCGCGCAATATCGAACAGGCTCATGGAAGCCCCAAATGGCGGCTTGTGGGCGGTAAACCAGAACACCCAGCTAATCGCTCCGACGCCAACAATTGTCGCGATGTCGAGCAGAGCGCGAGACGGCCTGAAATCCTGCTCCGACCACACTTCATGGAGCCTTGCCAAGCAACAGCCGAGAACGAACTCCCACACCCTGCAAAACGGCGAAAAGTAGACGATCCAGAGGATCAGCGTGTTCTTCCAGTTCGGCAGAGCCGCCTCCGCTCCGTAGGCATGAAGCGCAAACAGGTTGATGCGGCCCTGCAGCATGAGCACGACAAGGTCGATACCAAGCTCGACTGCGACGGCTCCGACGGCGCAAACAACCGCGGCGGGCACAGTTCTGATGCGCGCAAGCAGAGGGCAAACGAGCGGAAAAACGAGATAGAAAAACCACTCGGTGCTCACCGACCAGGAGACGATGCCGACCTCCTCGTACTGCCAGACGGGTGCTACACCGGCGATATTTGCGAAAAACCAAGTTTGAACCATCCCGAGTTGAAACGGGACAAGGTGCGTCGAGAATCCTTCGGCCGGCGCCTCGGTTCCGAGGAGCCACGGCCAGACAAACGGTCCAGTCAGCAATTCGACGAGAAAGAGAACAACAAACAGAGGATAGATTCGCGCTATGCGCGCCACGAGAAAATCCGGGATCGCTTTCCGCGGGCTGCTCACAATCGAGCTGCCATAGTTGTATTGAATGACAAAGCCACTCAGCGTGAAGAAGACCGACATTCCGAGCAGGCCGAGTGTCCCGACGCTGATGTCGAGCCCGAGGCTGGGTCCCTGCAAGAACACGCTGCCGCCGTGAGACAATGCGACCGCTGCCGCCGCGACAAACCGGATACCGGTCAGTGCGGGTATCTGCTTAACCATCGATGTCGCTCGTCATTTGCGAGTGGGTACAAATCCTGGGCGATCGATGGCACCAAAGGCACGCAGTTGGACACGTGCTAAAGGCAGGGAAGACTGATCGCATCACGCGAGCGTGCCTTGCGATCAGTCAAACTTCTTCGGAAGCTCAAATCGGTTATCGGAGCGCCCTCGCACCTTATTGGAAAGCCGGGCAGCGCTGAAACTCTGACTTCTGGTAGGGCGGCTCGGATTCGAGGTCCATATTCCGACCGGTTCTGGCCCATGCCACGTTCCCCGACGTCATATTTGAACCGCGCCATTGTCTCACCGGAAGCCTTCCTGAATGGGTTGGCGACAGCTGCTCCCTCTGCGAAGGGAGCTTGGGGCGCAGGTACCCGATGAAAGCCCAGATCGAAGCACATGCTGTCGTCACTGGCAGCCTCACAACGGATACATGCACCAGTTCACGTCCTGTGTGGGGACCGCGAGGCTATCATCAGCCAGCCACACTAGGAGATTCACGTGCAGCAGCGGAGCTGCACAAGGTGCCTATCCTCGTGACACTCCTTGCGACGAGGCTCATCCGACCACCAGCCGGCCCAAGGCAGCCGAGATGAGATTGCCACCTGAACGCATCGCAAACGGAATGGGCAGCCAATCCGAGCCGCGCGTTCAATCTTTTTGACAGCGACCGTCAGGGAATCTCGCTGCGGATTGCTGCGGAAATTTACTATTCTTGTCCTGCACGACCGGCCGCGATTTCGCTTGGGTCTGGCGTGCCAGAGAAGGAAAGGAACATGTGATGAAAAAGAAGATCGCTGAAATCAAGACCACGATCCGCACCACCACGCCGTACACGGGTACGCTCTAGGTTGGTTCGCGGACGAATGCATCTACCTGATGAGAGCATAGCGGCATCGGAGGGTGGTCGTTTCGACCACCCTCTTTTGTGACAGTTCGGGAGAATAAAATGGTTGATCTGATTCAGCAGCGCGTGCTTTCAGCTATAGCAGCATCCGTCGAACTCAGCCCGATCACGATCTTGAAGGCAGAAGCGGGCATGGCACCGGTGCCGACGATCAAATCGGCACTCGCGAGCTCTCATTCCGACATCTTGATCAGCGATGGCGACTGGCGGACCGGCGGCTATCTTGCCGGGCTGCAAACCCTCATCGACGGCGAACTGGGATGGGCCCAGGAAAATAGGCCAGAACTGGTTGAGGCGGCACAACAATCCCTGAAGCGGCTATTCCCTCTCCTGGTCAGCGACGCCTTCACCGTGCCGAAGGATCTCACCAATACCTCGAGCAAGGAGGAGCGTACCCGCTTCTATCATCATGAATATCAAAACAAGCTCCTGGTCGGATTAGCCGAATTCCTGATCAACTGTGGCAAACAGCGCAACGAGCGTCACATCATCGTCATCGACCGGGCGGCTGCCCTGTCCGGCTCGGCCAAGAACCTGATCAAGCTGCTCGTCAGGTTGGATGACGATGCGCGGCTGTTTCGGTTCGTTCTGATCGACTATGAACAACGCCTCTATTTCCCGGACGCCAGCGAGATTCATTTCGGCAGATATAGCTCGCAGGAGCTGGGACCAATCTTTGATCCGGATCTCGCCGCGGAGAAGCACCGGCAGATCTATGAGGCAAGCGGCGGCAATCCGTTGATTGCAGAGACTTTAAGCAAATGCGCAGCCGCCGGATTGCCGGTCATCGGCTATCTCGACCCGGTCGCAATCGTGGACCTCCATCTGGCCAGCCTCGATATCGGAGAACGCCACGGTCTTCTCAAATCGTACATCGAATCCAACTGCACGACGCCTGATCTGATCGCGCAACGAAACTATGCAACCTTCGAGCCGGCGACCGCAGATCACCTGCACGAGCAGCTGCACCACGCCTGCCTGGAGCGTTATCTGGCGGGCAAGGCGCCTCTCGTCATGCTTCATGCGCTATCGATACGCGACAAGTACAAGCGCCTGGAGCTGCTTGCAGAACCAAGTCAGATCCTCCAGAGCATTGGCCTGTATGATCTTTGGTTTGGCTACTTCGGGGAAATTTTCGCCGACCCTGCGCTTCGCACCTACGGCTCCGGGGATGCGAGCGTGAATGCCGCCTTCATCAACGCGGCCTTTGTGCTGTACTCACTCGGCTGCGGACGGGTGTCGGTTCCCTATTTGGACGAATTCTACAAAACCTTTCCCAAGAGCCGATACACGCCAACGGTTCTCTATGCCCAATCAATGACGTATGGACGCTATCAGCAGCCGGTCAACCTCACGCTGGCCGAAGAGTACGCGTTACGGAACCTGGAGACCATCGAGCGGGATTTCAGGGGGCACGACAAGTATGATTACATCAAGGTGTTTGCAGAGAACGCCTATGCTTACATCAAGGCCAAACAGCAGAAGTACGACGAAGCCCTCGCTCTTTGCGCCGAAGGCCTTGGCAAGATGCTCAAGGCGTATGGCGACGAGCGATTCAAGCTTCACCAATCGATTTTGATCTACAACACCAGCCAGGTCTACGAACTCATCGACGAACTTCCTCGGGCCGAGAAGCAGTTGCGTGAGGCCATTGCGTATGATCCCTACTATGGAGAGTATCACAATGACCTGGGGAACCTGCTTTCGAAAGTGGCTGGAAGGGAAGCTGAAGCTCTGGAGGCCTATGCGCGCGCCATTGAACTTTGCCCACCCTATTATGAGGCTCACCTGAACAGGGCCTCACTCCGCAACAGAATGGGAGACACCACAGGGGCGCTCGCCGATCTCGACAGGACACTTGTCATCAAGCCAAACGAATGGCGGGCTCACTTCGAGAAGGGCAACATCCTGATGCAGCAGGACAGACCTAAAGCTGCTCTGGAGTCCTATCTGGCGGCGGCCGAGATCAATTCCAAAAACCCCGACCTACAGAGCAATATCGGCCTTGCCTATTCCGAGCTTGGCGAGACGCACGAGAGCATCGCACACTATGTTCGAGCCCTTGAACTCAACCCTCGGCATGCGCTCACCCACAACAATCTCGCCATCGAGTACTTCAACGAGGGCCGGCCGGAAATTTCATTGAACCATGCGACGGTCGCTGTCGAGATCGGGGGAGATCCGGACTACCTCCTCACCCGCGAGCACATCGAGAGAAGCCTGCAAGCTGACCTTGCCTCGCGCCGGGACCGAGCTTCTGCATCTTCCGCGAAGCCTATGTGAGCTTGCGGCTCATGGCACTCTTGCCATTCGAGCAGCGTGAGACAATCGCTCAGGAAATGATGGCTGCATCTCAGAGCTTCGACTCGGTTTAGCGAATGCTCTCGCGGCAGCCGCTGCAACACAGACTGACCGGCAAGCGACGCGCCTTGGCTAGTCTTATCGCGAGTGACCGAACGCCACAGGAGGTACAGGGAGGTAGATAGGTAATAAGATGCCTTTTGCTAAGCCGAATATTGCCAGAGCGTTCATCGTTGGCTTGCGGGCTCATCGCACCGATGTCGCATCCCGAAGCCAGTGCCATCTACCTGTCCGTCCGCGTCAAGCGATCCGATATCCTCGATGAGCTAAGTCAACAATGAGCGGATCGAGCACACGGCAGTTCATCTATCTCTCGCATTTGATCATCCAGATCGGCGGCTGGGCGTTCCGTATCGGCATCCTGATCGGTCTTCTGCAATCCGGCATGAGCGCCGCGGGTCTCGGCATTGCGGTCACTTTTGCGCCGATCATGCTTGGCAGCCTCTTCCTGTCGCCGTTGGTCGACAGGGGCGATCCGATCTCAGCCATGATGATCGTCAATGCTGTTCGCATTTGCGCGCTGCTCGCCATCTTCGGCAGCGACGGAGCCGATTCGTTTCTGAGCTACGCCGCAATGGCCGTCCTGAGCCTTGTCCAGCCGGTCTATTTGTCTGCAGAGATTGCTTTCTTTCGTCGTATTACATCGGAAGACGGCATGATCTCGGTGCTGCGCAATATCGCCAATATCGACTGGCTGACCTATCTCTTGGGAATGTTTGCAGGTGCCATGTTGTCCGACCAATTGCACTTGCCTGGCGTTTTGGCCTTCAATATATCAGCCATCATGCTGTCCTTGGTCGTGCTCCTTGGCATCAAGCAGCAGTTCAGAAGGACGCCAGCCGTGCTTGAGGCGCGCCCCTCCGGAACGGTGCTGGACTTGGCACCCCTCTATCCCGCATTCTTGGCTGTTTTTCTGCTCAACCTCGGCGCCGGCATCATCAACGTCTATCCTGCGATACATGCCACAGCTGACGGGGTTCTCGACAAAAGCGTACTACTGACGATCGTCATGGCTAATGGCGTATTGGCCTTGCTGGGCGCGCTGGCCGTCAAGCCGATTTACGACCTGCTAGGCGCTTTGCCAACTATTGCCGGAGCCGCGATGCTGCTTGCGGCATGCCTTGCAATGATGTCACTCGATGCCGGCCTGGCTTTGGTGATCTCGTCCAGCAGCGCGATGCTTGGTTTCGGCCAGATATTTGCGGCTGCCGCGCACGCGCACATGGTGTCTTCGGTGGCTCCGGACCGCGCCGGTCGCCTCTCCGGGTTATTTCAATGTTGCACCTATAGCGGCGTTGCAGGAAATGGCATTGCCTTGTCGCTTCTAGGTGATCGGCTTGCTCTCGGAACGATCGTTCTCCTATGTGCGGCGAGCGCATTTGTTGCCTTCGCCGTTGCGACCTTCGCGGTGGTCCGATCAAGGGATTCTCAAACTTCATGTCCTGCCGATCGCTAGATCAGGGATTCACACCATGCCACGGGATCAGCTGTTCCTGTTAGAACGCGCTTTTGCGGATCCGGCCTTGCCGGGACGACAGTTCTATTGTTGGCAATGCATGCTATTGGACGGGTTGCTGTCCGCGTTTCCAAGCCGCGCTGCGAGGCTTGACGTTCGTCGGGTTTCCTGGGCGAGGCCACGAGCCGCACTCATCGAGAGGCTTGGGCGGGGTGATCAGTCCGCGCCGGTTCTGATTTTGGAAAAGGAAGGCCCTTTACCAGAGCATGCGAAGTACGCAAACGGGCTCGCCTATGTCGACGATGTGTTTGCAATCCTTGATCTTCTGGCTGCGCGCCACGGATTTCCGGCGCCTTACGCTCAAACAGTCGGCACCTTGTAGGCCATGGTGGTCATCAACGACTTGATGCCAGCAGGAACCGATCAGGAATCTTCAATCGAGCGGCTTGCTTGATCTGCCGGGTTGGAGCTTCAAAAGCCGATGGCTGATGATCCCGGTCCAGTATTTCTGACAGCGCCCAGCGCTCAAACTGTTTGACAGCCGCGCTATTGCGGGCTTGCCCGTTGACAAACATGTAGATTGAGCGATTGACCGGCACGAAGCCGAATGGAGCTACGAGCTCTCCCTTCTCAAGGTTGCTTCTGACCAGAATTTGCGAGGATATGGCGGCTCCCAGCCCACTTTTTGCTGCCTCCATAGTCAAGGAAAATGTATCGAAGATGACCTTGCGCGATTCTTGCAAGCATATTGCAGCTGCGCTGGCCCATTCGCTCCAGGCGTCCAGCCTGTCGGCCTCGTGCAACAGAGAGAGCGACAGAATATCTTCCGGGCTTTTGATGGCCTCGAGCGCAGCTGGCGCACAGACCGGGCCAATCATCTCATTTGAAGCGTGCACCTCGCGGTCGGGAAACGGCCGCTTCAGTAGGCCGGCGACAAACAATATGTCCAACGCACCAACAGCGAGCGCGTCAAGATCGGCTTCGGTTTCAAAGACAAGGTCAACGTCCGGATAGAGTTTGCGGAATCGACCGATACGGGGCAACAGGCCGTGCGACAAAAACGTGGTCGAGCACCCGACCACGACGGAGGGCCCTGCATGGCGCCTTCGTAGCTCGTAGCATCCCTTCTCGAGCATGGTGAACGCGCTCGCGCAGCTGCGCTTGAGCTGTTCGCCGTCGGATGTCAGCCGCACGCCCGAACTATGGCGCACGAATAGTTTCCTGCCGAACCAATCCTCAAGCAGGCGCATTTGGTAGCTTACCGCGCCGGTGGTCATGTTTAGCCGCTCGGCTGCCCTTGAGAAGCTTGGAAACTCGCTGACTGCCTCAAACAGATGGAGGCTTTTCAGGATCGGTAGCTTGCGCATCTTTCTTTCCTGCCTCTCACTGGGACAGCTGTTGTGGAGCCCTGTTGCGGGCCGATTTTCTCAGGCATCGACGACCGCCGTCGTTCACCGCCGGAACTGACCACGAACGAGACCTCCTAGGTATTGGCCTGTCGCGGCGAACTCAAAACGACCTGGCTCCCTGCCCAGCCGGTCGACCAGCCGTCGATCTAGGCACATACCCCTTCAGATCCGGTGCCCCTGAGGCACGGTTAGATTCCATATTCGGTGCAGGGTTCATCGCTGCGCGATCTCTCAAGCAAAGCCAAAACCGGGCTTGAGATTTAGAACGCCAACTCATGGCCAATCTGGCTCAGCAAAAGGTCGATCCTTCATGAGGAGGCGCCTTACCAGTCATATTGCATGACTGCTCGACATTGCGGGCTTGCGTTCGAGCACCTCCAGCGTTGTGGGAATTCGTCGAGTCCCGTTAAACTCTGCAACTCAGGTCCGTCGATTGGCTGGTTCTGTGTATCGCCCCGCATCTCGGCTCGATGATTCAGGCCAGCGGGCGCGGTAACCAGGGATCGTGAATGGTCTGGAGCCTGGTTCGATTGACCCGTCCGCCGGTTTATTCAGAACAAAAGCCGCCTCGATGCGTAGGTGTATTCAAGGGCTAGTCGACGCGCCGTTTCGATGAGGTTGGCCGCCGCACTGTGCCCCCCATCGATGTTCTCGTAATAGAAGTAAGGCTGGCCCAGGGCGGCGAGCTTTGCTGCAGCCTTGCGGCCGTGCGCGGGATGCACACGATCGTCCTTGGTGGAAGTCAGAATTAAAGGCGCGGGGTATGGCTTGCCCGGCACCAGTTTCTGATAGGGCGAGTAGGCTTCGATCCACGCGCGCTGCTCGGGAAAACCGGGATCGCCGTATTCGCCGATCCAGGAGGCGCCCGCGCCCAATTTGGTGTATCGAAGCATGTCAAACAGCGGCACTTGAATGATCGCCGCGCTGAAGAGCTCGGGACGTTGGGTGATTGCGGTGCCAACGAGTAGCCCGCCCTGGCTGCCGCCAATGACGCCGAGCCGGCGCGGACTTGTGATTTTGCGGCGGATCAGGTCCTCCGCAACGGCGATGAAGTCATCCCACGTCGTCTGCTTCGCCGCCCGCTGGGCTGCTTGATGCCATTGCGGGCCAAACTCGCCGCCCCCGCGCAGATTTGCAACGACATAGGCATTGCCCTGTTCGAGCCAGAGCCGCCCCACAGGGCCTAGATATGAGGGCAGAAGCGAAGCCTGGAACCCGCCATAGCCATAAAGAAGGGTCGGAATGGCGCCATCAAACCTCGCGTTTTTCGGCCGCACCACAGAATACGGAATTGCCGTGCCATCACGCGAAATCGCTTCGAACTGCTCTACGACATGCTTGGCGGCATCGAAGGCAGTCGGTGTCGTCTTCAATTCCTCGAGTTTTTGAGTTTCGGCATCAAAATACCAGAGCGACGTTGGCCTGAGATAGCTTGAGACGGCGAACATGGCTTGGTCCGCCTCGTCGGAAGCGGCTGTCACGCCGACATTGGTATGTTCCGGCAGTGGGATCGGTGTCGCCGACCACGCTCCCTGATTGTACTTGTACACGAATGCTTTGCTTTGAACGTTATCCAAGATCGTCAAGATCAACATGTTCTTTGTGAAGGTTAGCCCGCTCAGGGCCTGACGAGGCCCAGGATTGAAGACAAGCGAGGCTTTGGCGCGCAGTGGATCCGCTTTCCATTCGGTTAAGTCATACGAAATCAGCGAGCCGGCAGTGAAGTTGAGATCACCTGATGGCCTCCACTCCTCGTCAAGCTTCACAAGCAGGCGATGACTCACAAGGCCTAGGATCTCCGCTTTCTTCGGCAGATTGAGTTTGACGAGCCCATCGGGGCGGAAGAGCACGTACTCATGCTCGAAAAACCCGATCGCTCGGATGACCCCAGTCGCATGAACATGACCTTCATTGTCTCGAAGCACCAGGGGCACCGCCCGAACATCGTTCGGCTCGCCGCGAAAGACCTCGCGCGCCTCGCTGAGCGGCTGACCGCGTTTGAGCTCCTTAACAACAAAGGGGTAGCCGGCCTGCGTCAAAGAGCCCTCGCCCCAGTCGCCTGCAACAAGGAGCGTGTCCCGATCGACCCAGCTAACGCTGTGCTTGCTCTCTGGAAGATAAAAGCCGTTCGCAACGAAGCGCTTTGCCTCGCGGTCGAACTCGCGCATGGATGCGGCATCCTTGCCGCCGTCGGACAGGCTGATCAGGCAGAGGCGCTCGTCAGGCGGAAGGCAGCTGGCGCCTTGAAAGATCCAGTTCTTGTTCTCGGCAACCGCCAAGGCGTCCACGTCAAGGATGGTTTCCCACCGAGGGTCCTGGCGACGATAGCTTTCAAGCGTGGTGCGCCGCCAGATACCGCGCACATGGTCCTCATCTTTCCAAAAATTCTCCAACCCGCGACGTCCCAGGGAGACGTATGGAATTCGATCCTTGGCCTGCAAGATTGAGAGCGCCTGTTCGTAGAAACGGTGATAGCGAGGATCTGATTGGAGCACGCCGAGTGTCTTCTCATTCTCGGCGCGGGCCCATGCCAATGCGCCCTGTCCTTCGATCTCCTCGAGCCAGAGGAATGGATCCTGAGTGACCGCCGCAGCCTTTCGCTCCTCTGAAAGTGAACGCTCCTGTGAAAGCGCAGCGGAGGTGAAGCAGGCAATCGAAAGCAGCGCTGCGGAGAGGACTGACGTGTTCATGGATTTGCTCCGGTTGAGGTCGAGCGGCCACGCGGGCCTGGCGCGTCAAGCAGAAGCTGCGGAAAGTACGCAACGCATGACATGGCTCGGCTCGCGCTATTTCGCCGAGCGTTTACTGCAAGCTGCATGCCGACCAAAGCGCCGCAAGTTTCCGCCGCTTAGGGTGCACCACGATGTCCGCTTGCCGACATTGGTTGCCAAGCAGACAGGGCGATGTCGGCAGGACCGAGTGTCAGACAGCACGTTGATCTTTTGCGGCCAAGTACCGGAACAGAGGACCGCTCGCCGCCCGGCGTCGGAACGCTTACCTCCAAATGCGAGGTACAATTTTCCGAGCTATTTCATCGGGCAGACTTATCGACGCGCGTCAGCATGACATAGAGCAGTACGTTGATCAGCAGCCAGATCGCGATCAAGCTGAGGGCAGTGCGCATGGCGATCTCCGTTTCGTGACTGCAAGGATCCGCTGAGACGTTCCGTTCATCATGCGGGCCAGCCCGGGCCGAAAGCACCGCGCCAGCCGCCAGTCCTGTATTGTGCCTCTCGCCTGCACCAGCAGCGCAATCCGCCGTGTGCTGTTCGCCCCGTCGGTCCCTCTTCGGCACCGGACTGCTAGCCCGTCTTATTCGTCAGAGGCGCCTGAGAGGCTGGCGAGCGTGGTGTAAAGCGCTGATGCGGCGTAGGATTCGGTTGCAAAGCCAACCCCATCACCTTCAGCCGCGAACACCACGCCCGCC
>NZ_JBWJZD010000066.1:0-22134 GCF_056429065.1 Bradyrhizobium sp. USDA3010 | reverse complement strand
GTCGCGGAAACCATCTTGGCCCAGCGATCAACACGATCGCATCAAACAGGCCGGACATATGGATGACAGCGATCCGACCAAGCCCAGAACGCTCTTGTGCCACGGGGGCCGTCCACATATGGGTCCCGGTGTTCGCCGGGACGACGCTGGGGCTAGCCGCTGTTCCGCAACCCCGCCGAGATCCCGTTGATCGTGATCTGAATCCCGCGCAGCACCTGCTCGTCGGGATTCTGCGCGCGGTGCTCCTTCAGCAGCTCGACCTGCACGTGGTTGAGCGGATCGAGATAGGGGAAGCGGTTGCGGATGCCGCGCTCCAGCAGCGGGTTGCCCTGCAGCAGCCGGTCGTAGCCCATGATGTCGAGCAGCGTCTCGATCGCAAGATGCCACTCGCGGCGGATCTGCCCAAAGATCTTCTCGCGCAACGCGACATCAGGCACCAGTTCGGCATAGCGCGAGGCGATCGCGATCGAGCTCTTCGCCAGCACCATGTCCATGTTGGAGAGCAGCGTGCGGAAGAACGGCCATTCCCTGTAGAGTTCCTGCAGGAACGGCATGCCCTGCTCGGGATGCCCGGCAATCCAGGTCTCGACCGCGCTGCCGAAGCCATACCAGCCCGGCAGCATCAGCCGGCATTGCGCCCAGGAGAACACCCACGGAATCGCGCGCAGGTCCTCGATCTCGCGGGTCTTCTTGCGCGAGGCCGGACGGCTGCCGATGTTCAAGGTCGCGATCTCGTTGATGACGGTCGAGCCCCAGAAATAGTCGGCAAAGCCTTCGGTCTCATAGACGAGACCCCGATAGGCCTTGAACGCGAGCGCAGAAATCTCCTCCATCGCCTTGAGATATTCGGGGCGTGGCGCGCTCTGCCGCGGCTGCAACAGGCTGGTTTCCAGCGTCGCGGCGGCCAGGATCTCCAGGTTGCTGCGGCCGACCTCGGCATTGGAATATTTCGAGGAGATGATCTCGCCCTGCTCGGTGATGCGGATCTGGCCGTTCACCGCACCGCCGGGCTGCGCGATGATCGCATCGTAGCTCGGGCCGCCGCCGCGGCCGACCGAGCCGCCGCGGCCGTGGAACAGGCGCAGCCGCACGCCGTGGCGCTCGAACACCTCGACGAGGCCGATCTCGGCCTTGTAGAGCTCCCAGCCCGAGGTGACGAAGCCGCCGTCCTTGTTGCTGTCGGAATAGCCGAGCATCACCTCCTGCACGCTGCCGAGGCTGTCGACCAGCTTGCGATAGTCGTGCAGCACCAGCATGCGGTCCATGATGCCGCTCGAGGCCTGCAGATCCTCGATGGTCTCGAACAGCGGCACGATGTTGATGGCGCTGCGGCCGGACGGGTTAACCAGCCCGACCTCCTTCAGCAGCACCGCGACCTCGAGCATGTCGGACATGCCCTTGCACATCGAGATGATGCATTGGGGGATCACCTCGGGACCAAACCTGGCATGCGCCTCGGCCGCGGCCCGGAACACGGCGAGCTCGCTTTGGGTCTCCTCGGAATATTTGACGAAGGGCGACGCCAGCGGCCGCGCGTTGCGCAATTCGCCGAGCAGCAGGCTGACGCGCGCGTCCTCGCCGAGCGCCAGGTAGGACATGCCCGGATTGGCAGTATCCAGCAGCTCGGCAATGGTGCGCTCGTGCACCGCCGAGTTCTGGCGGATGTCGAGCCGCGCCAAATGGAAGCCGAAGCAATCCACCGCCCGCCGCAGCTGCCGCAGCCGGCCGCGCGCGATCACGCCGGAATTGTTGGCGATCAGCGAGCGATTGAGCACGTCGAGATCGGCCTGGAACTCATTCACGCTCGCATAGGGTTCGGCCTTGCCGACCGGCGGCCGCGTGGTCTCGACCTCGAGCCGCATGGCGGTAGCTGCGAGCCGCGCATAGATGCCCGATACCGCCAGACGATACGGCTCGCCGCTCCGATGCGGCGAGGTGTCCGGCGAACGCTCGGCAAGGATCCGCAATTCGTCCGAGATGTCGGCGAGATGTGCCGCGAGCGACAGCTCGGCGCCGAGCGTATGCAGCTGTTCGAGATAGAAGCTGAGGACCCGGCTCGACTGCAGCCGCAGCGTGCCGCGCATCACCTCGGCGGTGACGAACGGATTGCCGTCGCGGTCGCCGCCGATCCAGCTTCCCATCCGGAGGAACGAGGCGAGTTCGCCCGCCTCGCCGCCCTCGTTGTTCAGGCGGTCCTCCAGCGCGCAATGCACGCGCGGGACTTCCTGCAGGAAGGTGTAGTCGTAGAACGACAGGCCGTTGGCGACCTCGTCGAGCACGGTGAGCTTGGTCCGGCGCAGCAAATTGGTCTGCCATAGCGTCACGACCGCGCGGCGGAGCTGTTCGTCGCTGGCTTCGCTCTCCTCCGGCGTCATCTGCAGCCGCTCGCGGCGGTCGAGCAGCTCCGCGATCTCCATCTCGCGGTCCATCGTGCTCTTGCGGCGGACCTCGGTCGGATGCGCGGTCAGGACCGGACTGACCAGCGCGCTCTTGAAGAAGCTGCGCAGGTCGGCCGGGCTGATGCCGGCCTGGCGGGCATGGACCAGCGTCTGCTCCAGCGTGCTGGGCCGCGGCGCCCCGCTGGGGCCGCGGCTGCGCATCTGGCGGATGTTGTTCTGGTCCTCGGCAATGTTGGCGAGGTGGGAGAAGTAGCTGAAGGCGCGGACGATCTGCAGCGTCTCGGCGATCGACATGCCGTCGAGGATGTCTTCCAGCTCGCGCCGCGCCAGCTTGTCCTCGTCGCGATGGAACCGGACCGAGGTCTGGCGGATGCGTTCGACCAGGTCGAACACGTCGGCGCCCTCCTGGTCGCGCACGGTATCGCCCAGCACGCGCCCCAAGAGCCGGATGTCGTTCCGGAGCCGGGCATCCTCCTCTTGTGCCGCCTTCTCAAGGAGACTGGCTTCTGCGGCACTCCTGGCACCGATGTCGGTGTCGGAAGGCATGGTCTGGGGTGACATGGCGGGCTACTCCAGAGGCTGCCGGGTTCCTCCGGAGTGTGCGCTTTTTTTGCCGCAGCGCAAGATGAACTTGGAAGCGGTGCACACTCGGCCGCCGTCCCTGCGAAAGCAGGAACTCATAACCACAGTCGGCTGTGGTTGGCCGGCTGGGGCCAGAGCGATGCGCAACCCTGCCACTCGTGGTTATGGGTCGCGGCCCCCGCGCGCAATCGCGCGCTAGGCCGGGACGACGGCGAGTTTGCGGCCCTAGATCCTCCGCCCGGCCCGCTCCCAATACGGATCGCGCAGCCGGCGCTTGAAGATCTTTCCGGAATCCTCCCGCGGCAAATTGGTCTGGATCTCGATGTGCTTGGGCACCTTGTAGTCGGCCAGCGCGGTCTTGAGCTGGGCACGGAGGGAGGCGATGTCGAGCGTGACGCCCGGCTGCGGCTCGACCACCGCCATCAGCGCCTCGCCGAATTCCGCGTCGGGAATGCCGAACACCGCGCAATCATGTACGCCGGGGACAGCATGCAGCACGGCCTCGATCTCGGCCGGGTAGATGTTGACGCCGCCTGATATCACCATGTCGCGCTTGCGGTCGCAGATGAAGACGTAGCCGTCCGCGTCGATATAGCCGACATCGCCCGAGGTGATGAATCCCTGCCGGTCGATCTCGGCGCGCTTCTCCGACTTGTTGTGGTAGGTGAAATCGGGATTGCCCGCGATCCGCGAGTAGATCTCGCCGATCTGCCCCTGCGGCACCTCCTTGCCGTCGTCGCCGATGAAGCGCAGTTCGGCGCCGGGCGAGATCTTTCCGACCGTGCCGGGCTTCTTCAGCGCGTCCTCGGAATTGGCGAACGTCACCGCACCTGACTCGGTCGAGCCGTAGAATTCGTAGATCACCGGCCCCCACCATTCGATCATGGCGCGCTTGACGTCGGGCGGACAGGGCGCGGCGGCATGGATGATGTGGCGCAGCGACGACATGTCGTACTTCCGGCGCACCTCCTCCGGCAGCTTCATCAAGCGGATGAACATCGTCGGCACCATGAAGATGGTGTCGATCTTTTCGCGCTCGATCACCTGCAGAAATTCCTCCGCATCGAAACGCGGCATCAGCACCAACACGCCGCCGAGCTTGCCCGAACGCAGCCCGAAGGAATTCGGCGCCGAATGGTAGAGCGGCCCCGGCAGGATCGCGCGTGCCCCCGGCCGCAGGCCGTAGATCATCCCGCGCATCGCCTCCGCATTGGCGACCTGCTCCGGCGTCGGCGCGAAACGACGCACGCCTTTCGGATGGCCTGTCGTGCCCGAGGTGTAGATCATGTTCTGCGGCTGCGGCACCGCGGGGCCGTCATAGCGCGGGAATTGCGCCAGCCAGGATTCGAAATCGATCGCGAAATCCGGTGTCGCGAGATGATCGGGATTGATCTTGTAGTTGGCGAGGATTTCCGGCGGCGTCGGCACGCTGAGCACGGTGACATCGGGCGGGATCGCGCCGCGCAGCGGGTGCAGCATGTCGGCATGGCCGATCAGGACGCGCGTGCCGGAATCCGTCAGCACATAGTTGATCTCCTCCGGCTTGAAGTGCCAGTTGACCGGCACGCCATAGGCGCCGAGCCGCATGGCCGCGTAGGCCGCCTCGATGAAGGCGATGTCGTTGCGCATCAGCATGCAGACGCTGTCGCCCGGCTTGACACCGAGCTTGTTCAGGCCGCTCGCAATGCGATCGGTGCGCTCGGCGACCGCAGCGTGATCGCGCCGGCGACCGCCGCTGATGATGCCGAGGAAGGGTTGGGACGTTTCGCTCATTTTTATGTTGTTCTTCGTTATTCGTTAGCGGCTCGTTGTTTTCGCCATCACCCGGGCTTGTCCCGGTGATCCACATCTTCTCAGCCGCAACAAAGACGTGGATGGCCGGAACATCTGCGCGAAGACGCGCTTCGCGCTTCTGCCCGGCCATGACCGACGCATCAATCACACATCTGCAAACCTCGGCGCCCGCTTCTCCAGATTGGCGCGCACGGATTCGGTCTGGTTCGGGCTGCCGAGCAACTTCTGCTGCTCGACGGATTCGGCAAGCAGCGCGGCGGCCGGATCGACCGACAGATTGTTCAGCATCCGCTTCGCGGCACGGATTGCATCCGGGCTCTTGCCGGCGATCTCGCGCGCGACTTCGAGCGCTGCGGCACGCGGATCGTCGCAGACGCGGGTGGCGAGGCCGTAAGCCTGGGCTTCCTGCGCCGAGAAGATGCGGCCGGTGTAGGTGAGTTCGCGCAGGATGTCGTCGCGCACCAGGCTCGCCAGGATCGGCGTCCCGGCCATGTCGGGAACGAGGCCCCATTTGATCTCCATGATCGACATCCGCGCATCCGGCGACAGGAAACGCATGTCGGCGCCGAGCGCGAGCTGGAAGCCGCCGCCGAAGGCGACGCCGTGGACCGCGGCGATCACGGGCACCGGAAGCTGGCGCCAGCCCCAGACCGCCTGCTGCGCGAAATTGGCCTTGCCGTGGGTGCGAATGGTGAGGTCGCGGTTCTCACCGCCGGGCACCCCGTTACCGCCGTCCTTCATGGCGGCGAACCGCCCCATGTCGAGGCCGGCGCAGAAGGCCCGGCCCTCGCCGGACAGCACGACGACCCGGACGGCTTTTTCCTTGGAAAGCCGGTCGGTTGCGGCGACCAATGCCTCGAACATCGCGGCATCGAGCGCGTTCATCTTGTCCGCCCGCACCAGGCGGACATCGGCGATACCGTCCGAAATCGATATCGAAACGCGATCTTCCATCATTCCCTCCGCTTTGTTCTTGAGTTGGCGCTTTACACAAAGGCCGTTGTCCGCTTTTAGTCAATCGACCAATTAACTGACAACCCCCGTGGAGGAAACGATGTTCTCTGATCAGCTTCTTGCCGGGCGGCGCATACTGGTAACCGGTGGTGGCACCGGCCTTGGCAAGGCCATGGCCTCGCGGTTCCTGCAGCTCGGGGCCGAGGTGCATATCTGCGGCCGCCGCAAGAGCGTCTGCGACGAAACCGCCACCGAGCTGATGGCCGAGCACGGCGGACGCGTGGTCAGCCACGGCGTCGATATCCGCAATGCGATGGCCGTCGACGAGATGATCGAGTCGATCTGGACCACTAGCGGTCCGCTCACCGATCTCATCAACAACGCCGCCGGCAATTTTATCTCGCGCTCGGAAGAGCTCTCGGCGCGAGGCTTCGATGCAGTGGCCAACATCGTGATGCACGGCACCTTCTATGTGACGCACGCGGTGGGCCGGCGCTGGATCGCCGGCGGGCAGCGCGGCAACGTGGTGTCGATCACCGTGACCTGGGTGCGCAACGGCTCGCCCTACGTGGTGCCATCGGCGATGAGCAAGTCGGCGATCCATGCCATGACCATGTCGCTCGCGATCGAATGGGGCCGTCACGGCATCCGCCTCAACACCATCGCCCCGGGCGAGATTCCGACCGAGGGCATGAGCAAGCGCATCAAGCCCGGCGACGAGGCCGGCGCGCGGACCAAGGCGATGAATCCGATGGGCCGCGTCGGCACCATGGAGGAGTTGCAGAACCTTGCGGTGTTCCTGATCTCCGGCGGCTGCGACTGGATCAACGGCGAGACCATCGCCATGGACGGCGCGCAGGCGCTCGCGATGGGCGGCAATTTCTACCAGCTGCGCGACTGGAGCGACGACGACTGGACCAAGGCGCGCGACTCGATCAAGGCGCAGAACGAAAAGGATCGCGCGGCGCGGGGTTGAAGCCCGCGCACGCGCCTCAACCACCACTGTCGTCCCGGCGCAGGCCGGGACCCATAACCACCGCACTCTACGCCGGGGAACGCTGTGGCCCCAGCGTCGCGCCAAAACAACATTTGTGGCAATGGGTCCCGGCCTTCGCCGGGACGACGATGTTGAAATAGCGCGGCCACTTCCTCCGTATTGTTTTTCCCGCGCGATGTCGCCACACTCCGCGCAACCAAAACAAGATGTCACGGGGGAAACATGTCCGACGCGCCGAAACTGAGCAACCTCGCCGACATGGTGCGCGACCGCGGCAGGAGCCGCGGCGATGCCCTGGCCTATGAGTTCGAGGGACGGCAAACCAGCTTCGCCGAGTTCGATGTCAAGACCAACCGCGTCGCCAACGCGCTGCTCGCGATGGGCATCAGGAAGGGCGAGCGCATCGCCTATCTCGGCAAGAACAGCGATTTCTATTTCGAATTGCTGATGGGTGCGATGAAGGCCGGCGTGGTGATGGCGCCGGTGAACTGGCGCCTTGCAGGCCCCGAGGTCGCCTTCATCGTCGACGACTGCAAGGCTCCCGTCCTGTTCGTCGGTCCCGAATTCATCACGCAGGCGCGCAACATCAGGGACAAGCTGCCCAGCGTCCGCACCGTCATCACGACCGAGGGCGGCGCGCCGGAATGGCCCGACTATCTCGCCTGGCGCGACGCGCAGAGCGGCGACGACCCGCGCGTTGCGATCGAGCCGAAAGACATCGCGATCCAGCTCTATACCTCGGGCACCACGGGCAAGCCGAAGGGCGCGATGCTGTCGCACGCCAACTTCCTCAACCTGGTGCAGAGCGGCAACGAGGCCGAGAAGCCGGAATGGAACCGGTGGACCACCGACGACGTCTCGCTGGTCGCAATGCCGATCTTCCACATCGGCGGCTCCGGCTGGGGCGTGATGGGGCTCTATCACGGCGCCCGCGGCGTGATCGCGCGCGAGTTCGATCCGACCAAGGTGCTCGACTTCTTCGAGCAGTCCGGCATCACGAAACTGTTCATGGTGCCGGCGGCGATGCAGTTCGTGGTTCGGCAGCCACGCGCGCGGCAGGTCGACTTCTCGCGGCTGAAATACATGCTGTACGGCGCCTCCCCGATCCCGGCGGCGCTGCTGAAGGAGTGCATCGAGGTCTTCAAATGCGGCTTCGTTCAGATGTACGGCATGACCGAGACCACCGGCACCATCGTCGCGCTGCCGCCGGAGGATCACATCGAGGGGCTCGACCGCATGCGTTCCGCCGGCAAGGCGCTGCCCGGCGTCGAGCTTGCGATCCTCGATCCGGACGGCAAGCCGCTGCCGCCGGGCGAAGTCGGCGAGATCGCCACCCGCTCCGGCTCCAACATGGCCGGCTACTGGAACCTGCCCGAGGCCACCGCGCGCACCATCGATAGCGACGGCTGGCTGCGCACCGGCGATGCCGGCTACATGGACAGTGACGGCTATCTCTACATCCACGACCGCATCAAGGACATGATCATCTCCGGCGGCGAGAACATCTATCCGGCCGAAGTGGAGAGCGCGCTGTGCGATCACCCGGACGTGGCGGAAGCCGCCGTGATCGGCATTCCCGACGACAAATGGGGCGAGGCGGTCAAGGCCGTGGTGGTGATGAAGCCGGGCAAGAGCGCGACCGCCACCGACATCATCAACTTCACCCGCGAGCGGATTGCCGGCTACAAGACGCCGAAATCGGTCGACTTCATCCCGGCGCTGCCGCGCAATCCGTCGGGCAAGATCCTCCGGCGCAGCCTGCGTGAACCGTATTGGGTGGGCAAGGACCGACAGGTGAATTAGCCCTCTCTGTCGTCCCGGCGAAGGCCGGGACCCATAACCACCGTTGTTCATCGTCTAGCGACGCTGGGGCCACATCTCGTTCAATCAATAGCCGACTGTGGCTATGGGTCCCTGCTTTCGCAGGGACGACGCCGGAGGGAGTGTCGCGCATCAAGTCTTCTTCATCCTCTCCCGCAGCACGCGCCAGCGCTCCTGCGCCTCCACAGGCCACACCTCTCGCCGATCGTAATACTCCGCGAACACCTTGGCGCCCGGCGGGAACGTCACCCAGGGCTGCTTGGACGACGTGAAGATGTGGACATCGGGTGGGCACAGGCTCGGGTCGTCCAGCGTGCCGACGCGGACGAACCGCACCGCCGGTCCCGAACCCGGATAATTGCTCCAGACCGCGACCTTGCAGCGCGGGCAGCGGGCGATCTTCTGGCCCTTGCCGCTCGCCGACGGCGTGTCCACGATCTCGGGCTCGGCCGCGATGTGCTGGACCCGCTCGGCCTCGTACATCGCGTTGAGCGCGTGCACGGTGCCGGTCTCGCGCTGGCACCAGGTGCAGTGGCAGGCGTGCACGATCAACGGCCTGCCGGTCAGGCGGTAGCGGACGTTCCTGCAGGTGCACCCACCTTCCATCTCGTGCCGCCTCCTCGGTTAATGCCTCAGTGCTTGCCGGCTCCCATGTAGCCGAACAGGAAGCCCGCCACCTTGCGCTTCTGGATCTCCTCGCTGCCTTCGGTGATGCGATAGCGGCGGTGATGGCGGTAGATGTGCTCGAACGGCTTGTGGCGCGAATAGCCCATGCCGCCATGCACCTGCATCGCGCGGTCGGCGGCCTCGCAGCACAGACGATTTGCCCAGAAATTGCACATCGAGACCCGGTCCGACAGCGTGTGCTCGACCTGCGCCTGGGTCAGCTGGTCCATCTCCCAGGCGGTCTTGCGGATCAACAGCCGCAGCATCTCGGCCTGGGTCGCAAGCTCGACCAGCGGCCACTGGATCGCCTGGTTCTCGGCCAGCGCCTTGCCGAACGGCTTGCGCTCGCGGGCATACTTCACGCTCTCGTTGATGCAATAGACCGCAGCGCCGAGCGAGCTCGCCGCCTGGCGGATTCGGTTCTCATGCACGAAGCATTGCGCCAGCGACAGGCCGCGGCCGACCTCGCCGAACTGCGCATCCTCAGGCACGAACACGTCGGTGAAGCTGACCCGCGGATGATCGGTCGGCATGTTGAAGGTCCACATATATTCCTCGACCTTCACGCCCGCCGATTTCGCCGGCACCAGGAAGCAGCTGATGCCGCGGGCGTCGCCGTCATTGCCGGAAGTGCGGGCAAACAGCGCGCAGTGGGTCGCGACATGCATGCCGGTGGTCCACATCTTCTCGCCGTTGATGATCCAGCCCTTGACGTTGTCGCGCGTCGCCGGCACCGCCCTGGTTTCCATATGCGTGGCATCGGAACCGTGCTCGGGCTCGGTCAGACCGAACGTGATGCGGTACTTGCCGGTGATCGAGCCGTCGATCATCGCCTTCTGCTCGTCGGTTCCATAGCGGTCGAGCATGGTGACGATCGGCAGATTGCCGACGATCGAGTGCTCGTTCTGCAGATCGTTGTGCAGGCCGAGACCTTTCGAGGCAAAATGCTCGCGGATCACAGCCATCCAGAGATTGGAGCCGTCCTTGCCGCCGTACCGCTTCGGGATCGCGAAGCGCAGATGACCCGCGGCATCGGCCAGATTCTTGACCTTGCGCAGCAGCAATTCCCACTCATGGCGCGGCAGGCCGCCCTTGTCGAAATCGGTGCGCGCCCATTCGCGGCGATGATCGAAGAAGCGGATGTTGTCATCAGCCGCTTCCAGCGGCTTGATCTCGCGTTCGATGAAGCGATCGAGCTCGGCGAGATAGGCTGTCAGGTCAGCCGGCAGGTTGAAATCCAAGGCGGTCTCTCCCGAAGATCTTGTTGATTCTGGTTTTGCGTTTAGGCGCTATCGTGCAGGCGCGTTCGGATCGATTAAGGTGAGAAGCACGCGGCCAAGTCAAGCAGGCCGATGAGGCTTGCGCGCGCGGTCGCGTTGCGCAATTGGATAGCGCGGAACGACGCCCAGGCGGTAGGATATCGGCCATATTCTTCGCCGCAGAAAATCGACGGGAGCAAACATGGATCTGAAATTCTCCAAGGTGACGCGCAAGGGTCCCATCACCATCGTGACGCTGTCGCGGCCCGAGGTTTACAACGCGCTGCATATCGATGCGCATTTCGAGCTCAACAAGGTGTTCGACGACTTCGCCGCCGATCCCGAGCAGTGGGTCGCAATCGTCACCGGCGCCGGCGACAAGGCATTCTGCGCCGGCAACGACCTGAAATGGCAGGCCGCGGGCGGCAAGCGCGGCTGGGACAAGGGCGGCTTTGCCGGCCTCACCACCCGCTTCGACTGCGACAAGCCGATCATCGCCGCCGTCAACGGCGTCGCGATGGGCGGCGGCTTCGAGGTCGCGCTGGCCTGCGACCTGATCATTGCGTCGGAGAATGCGACCTTCGCTTTGCCCGAGCCGCGCGTCGGCCTCGCGGCGCTTGCCGGCGGCCTGCAGCGGCTGCCGCGCCAGATCGGGCTGAAGCGCGCCATGGGCATGATCCTGACCGCGCGCCATGTCAGCGCCAAGGAAGGTCTCGAGCTCGGCTTCGTCAACGAGGTGGTGCCGCAGGGCGAGGCGCTGGCGGCCGCCGAGCGCTGGGCCGAGACCATCGCCAAGAACTCGCCGATGTCGATCCGCGCCTCCAAGCAGGCGATCCAGAAGGGGCTCGAAGTCTCGCTCGAGCAGGCGCTCGCGGAGCAGCGCGAGTATCCGGCGGTGAAGGCGATGGCCGCCTCGCAGGATTACATCGAGGGCCCGAAGGCGTTTTCGGAAAAGCGCCCGCCGAAGTGGCTGGGGCGGTAAGCTAAGCCCCTCTCCTGTCATTCCGGGGCGACGCGAAGCGACGAGCCCGGAATCCATAACCACCGTCGTGAGTATGGATTCCGGGCCTGCGCCTACCGGCGCATCCCGGAATGACGAACTCGGATATTTGCTACGCCTTATTCCCCAACTCCCTCTTGTAGGACGCGTAGTTCGGCTGATCGACGGCGAGCTTGTCCATCGTGCTCTGCCAGAGATGCTCCGATAACCCCGGCGTCTTCAAATCAACCTCGCCGCTTGCGATCTTCTCCGACAGCACGCGGTTGAGCTCCATCAGCGACCCGTCCGCGCCGAGCAGCGCCTTCAGCCGCGCGGCCTCGGTCGCATCGCCGGCTTCGGCGAGCGCAAGCTGCCGCGTCACCAGATCGAGCGCGTTGATGCCGACGCGCAATTTGAAGCTGTTGTGCCCCCTGATCGCAGGCGCGATCTCGTTGCGCAGGAAATCGGCGACGGCCTTGATCAGTTCGGTGGGTGTCGGTTCATCCTGCATCTCAACGACCTCTCGGTGCGAGCAGCCTAAGCAGATCGATCTCGGTCTCCGACGCGCGCCGCCCGATCATCGCGCGCTCCATCGAGTGATCGGGACCCAGGCGGAAGCGCTGCATCATGCCGCAGCACATCACGCCCCAGCGCAGCGTGCCCATCACTTCCCAGAACATCACGCGATCGGGGTCGACCTTGCGGCCGGCCTCCGCGTAGCCCGCGAACAGGTCCTCACGGGAGCCGAAGCCGCCGACCGGCTTGTCTATCTCGCCGAAGCGCCAGGAGTTGACGCAGATCCAGCCGAGGTCTTCCATGGGATCGCCGGTATGCGCGAGCTCCCAGTCAAGCACCGCGCGCACCCCGTCGGGGCCGATGATCAGATTGCCGTGACGGAAATCGCCATGCACCAGCGTCACCTCGGACGACGGACCTGGATCGTGATCGCGCAGCCAGCGCAGCGCCAGCTCGAACACCGGCCGCGGCCAGTTGAAGCTGTGATATTCACGGGCGAGATCCTCGATCTCCTTGGTTGCCGTCAGGCTGCGCAGCTGCGGCAATTTTGCCTGCGGCAGGCCATGAATGCCGGCGATGACGCGGCCGAGCTGGCGGGCCAGGATCGGCCGCGCCTTGGCAAATTCCTCGTCGCGCAAAATTTTCCGCGCGATGGTCTCGCCCTCGACGCGGGCCATGATGAAGCCGCGGCCGAGGCCGTCCTCCGGCCTCAAGACATGCATCACCTTCGGCGACGGCAGGCCCGCGTCATGCGCGAGCTGCATCAGCGTGGCCTCGGCGTCGAGGCCGGCGGCGCGGCCGGGCGCAGCACCGTAGCCCGGCGGCGCGCGGCGCAGGATCGCGCCGATAGTGCCGTTCGGATGCACGATGTCGAACGTCCAGGTCTCCTGGCTGGCGCCGCCGGAGAGCTTTGCGGCGCCGGTGACGCCGGTGGCGCCTGGCAGAAACGAGGCGACGCAGCGGGTGAGTTCGGTCTCGATCATTTGCCCTTGAACTTCGCCGGCCGCTTCTCGAGGAACGCGGTGACGCCTTCCTTGAAATCCTCTGCGCCGCCCGCGATCCGCTGCGACTCGAATTCCAGGTTGAGCTGCTCCTCGAACGAATTCTCCGGGCTGTCCCAATAGAGCTTGCGGATTAGCGACAGCGCGACCGTCGGGCCGTTGGCGAGATCGTGCGCGAGCTTCATGGTCTCCTCCATCAGCGCGCCGTCGTCATAGACGCGATTGACGAGGCCCCATTCCAGCGCCTTCTCGGCCGGCAGCCGCTCGCCGAGCAGCGACAGCTCGACCGAGCGCGCCTTGCCGATCAGCCGCGGCAGCAGCCAGGTCGAGCCGCAATCCGGCACCAGGCCGATGCGGCGGAAGGCCTGCAGGAAATACGACGAGCGCGCGCACAGGATGAGGTCGCCCATCAAGGCGAAGCTCATGCCGGCGCCGGCGGCCGGACCGTTCACCGCGGTGACGATCGGACAGTGCAGCTTACGCAATCGGCGCAGGAACGGGTGGAACGCGGTCTCCAGTGCCGCGCCGGCGTTGCTCTTGCCGGGCTTCTGCTGCTGATTGCGGCCCTGTAGATTGGCGCCGGTGCAGAACGCGCGGCCCGCACCGGTGATCACCAGGCAGCGCACCTCGTCGCGCTTGTCGTCGATCGCATCGAGCGCCTCGGCAAGGCCGCCCAGCATGTCGATCGAGACCGCGTTCATGACTTCCTGATGGTCGAGCTTGAGGATCGCGACCGATCCGTCGAAGTCGAGCGTGACGTGCTTGAACTGCATGGTTTCCTCTTTGCGTTGCTGCGGCGGTTGGTACCGCGGTAGGTCGATGCTTCGACCCATATTTGATTTTTGTGCCGGGCTTGTCCATGGTCGGCGGCAAGCCCATCCGTGAACGCGTGATTAGCGCGCACCAAACCAAATGGAAACCCCAATGAGTGGCATCTTCGATCTCACCGGCCGCGTCGCTGTCATCACCGGCGGCAATGGCGGCATCGGCCTCGGCATCGCGCAGGCGTTGAACGCCGCCGGCTGCAACGTCGCGATCTGGGGCCGCAACGCGGAAAAAAACGCCAACGCCGCGGCCTCGATGAAGGCCGGACCCGGCAAGGTCGCAACCCAATTCTGCGACGTCACCGATCCCGGCTCGGTCAAGACCGCGATGAAGGCGACGCTCGACACCTTCGGCCGCGTCGACGGCTGCTTCGCCAATGCCGGCATCGGCGGCGGCGGCCGCCGCTCCTTCATCGACCGCACCGAGGAGGAATGGCGCAGGATGTTCGCGACCAATCTCGATGGCGTGTTTCACGCATTCCAGGCTGCGGCACGCCACATGACCGAGCGCGCCGAGGCCGGCGACAAGTTCGGCCGGCTGGTCGCGACCTCGAGCCTCGCCTCGCTGTTCGGCACCGCGCGCAACGAGCACTATGCCGGCACCAAGGCCGCACTGAACGCGCTGTGCCGCGCGCTCGGCGTCGAGCTCGCCCGCCACGGCGTCACCGCGAATGCGATCCTGCCCGGCTGGATCAAGAGCGACATGACCGCCGGCATCATGGCCAACGACAAGTTCGTCGCGAATGTGATGCCGCGCATCCCGGTACGCCGCTTCGGCGAGCCGAGCGATTTCGGTGGCATCGCCGTCTACCTCATGAGCAAGGCGTCGTCCTATCATACGGCGGATTGCTTCGTGATCGACGGCGGGTACACGGCGTTCTAGCCTCGCGCTTGCCGCATCACCGGTGTCGTCCCTGCGAAAGCAGGGACCCATACGCCGCGGCGGACGTTGTGAACGGGACTAGTCATTCCAACGTCGCGCAACAACAACCAATTGTGGTTATGGGTCCCGGCCTGCGCCGGGACGACAGCGAGTGTGTTGCGCGGTCTGTGAGTCATACATCCGCTTCCTCGCGGCGCTGACGCGTCCGAGTCTTGCGTCTACTTGCACCTCTTCCGAAGCAGAGGGCGGCCCGCAGGTCCCTCCGTCGTCTCGGCGCGACGCCGCGTCGCTTCCGTCGCGGCAAAACTGCTGCTAAGCGTTCGAGCGGCAAGCACTCGACAAAGCGGCTTTGGTCAACAACAGGGAGGATATTTCAGATGTTTTCACACGTGATGGTTGGCACCAACGATCTGGACAAGGCCAAGGCGTTTTATGATGCGCTGCTCGGCACGCTCGATGTCCGGCCGGCCCGGGTCGACGGTCACCGCATTATGTACCTCACCAAGGCCGGCATTTTCATGGTTTCCAAGCCGATCAACGGCGAACCGGCGACGCACGCCAATGGCGGCACGATCGGCTTCGCCTGCTCTTCGCCGGAGCAGGTCCATGCCTGGCACGCGGCCGGCATCGCCAATGGCGGCAAGACCTGCGAGGATCCGCCGGGCGTGCGCGAGGGAGGCGGCATCAAGCTCTACCTCGCCTATTTGCGCGACCTCGACGGCAACAAGATCTGCGCCATGCATCGGATGACCTAACCGGCGCCCGCCTGACTCTTTCACGCTGTACGCGGCGGCGTTCAAACAACGTTTGAAACGCCGTCGCGATATTCCGCGATGCGGTAGGGACGATCGGAAAATCGGTACTCGCGCTTCGCGCCGCACGCGTTTATTGTCCGCCGCGAAACGCGCCTTCGCGACGGGAGAAACGACAATGAAGCATGCCTATGTGCCGCGCACGACGAACTACACGCTCAATCCGGGCGACGAGCTCAACGACCTCCGCATGTCGGAAAAGGTCCGTCCGCTCTACGACCATGTGAAGCAGTTCATCCGCGACACGGTCGACCCGATGTCGGTCGAGTTCTATCGCGCCGGCGAGAAGAAGACCGACCGCTGGAGCTTCACGGCGGAGCAGCTCGCGATCCTGCAGAAGGCCAAGGACAAGGCCAAGGAAGTCGGTCTCTGGAACTTCTTCCTGCCCGACGCCGAAACCGGCGACGGCCTCAACAACCTCGACTACGCCTATATCGCCGCCGAGCTCGGCAAGAGCCCGCTGGCCTCCGAGACGATGAACTGCTCGGCGCCCGACACCGGCAACATGGAAGTGCTGGAGCGCGTCGGCACCAAGGCGCAGAAGGAGAAGTGGCTGAAGCCGCTGCTCAACGGCGAGATCCGCTCGGCCTATGCGATGACCGAGCCGAACGTCGCCTCCTCCGACGCCAAGAACATCTCGACCACCGCAAAGCTGGTCGGCGACGAGTGGGTGATCAACGGCGAGAAGTATTACATCTCCGGCGCCGGCGACCCGCGCTGCAAGATCATGATCGTGATGGTGAAGACCAATCCCGACGCGGCGCCGAGCAAGCAGCAGTCGCAGATCCTGGTGCCGATCGACACCCCCGGCGTCGAGATCCTGGGCCCGATGCACGTGTTCGGCCATGACCACGCGCCGCGCGGCCACATGCATCTGCGCTTCAACAATGTGAAGGTGCCCAAGGAGAACATGCTGCTCGGCGAAGGCCGCGGCTTCGAGATCTCGCAGGTCCGCCTCGGGCCGGGCCGCATCCATCATTGCATGCGCACCATCGGCAAGGCCGAGAAGGCGCTCGACATGATGGTGCAGCGCGGTCTCACCCGCGAAGCGTTCGGCAAGAAGATCGCCCATCTCGGCGGCAACATGCAGATCATCGCCCAGGCTCGCTGCGAGATCGAGGCGATGCGCCTGATGGTGTTGAAGGCGGCCAAGGCGATGGACGTGCTCGGCAACAAGGAAGCCCGCGTCTGGGTTTCGATGGTCAAGGCCATGGTGCCCGAGCGCGCCTGCAAGGTGATCGACCAGGCGATCCAGATGCACGGTGCCACCGGCATCTCGCAATGGTCGCCGCTCGGCGAAATGTACCAGGACGTCCGCCATCTGCGCTTCGCCGACGGTCCGGACGAGGTGCACTGGATGGTGGTCGGCCGCCACGAACTCAGCATGACGTAAGCTTGTCGTCGCCTCCCCGCGTGCGGGGAGACGAACAAGCGGAATCGAAGGGCGGGTTAGCGCAAGCGTAACCCGCCTTTTGCTTTCTTGTCCGCTCGCGGCGGGTTACGCTTCGCTAACCCGCCCTACGTTTTCGGACACCCCATGGAATATTCCCCAAGCGACCTCACCCGGCGCGAACGCTACAAGGTGCTGACCTCCTTCGTGCTGCCGCGGCCGATCGCCTGGGTGACGAGCCTCAGCGCCGACGGCGTGGTCAACGCGGCGCCGTTCTCGTTCTTCAACGTGTTCTGCGAGGACCCGCCGCTCTGCATGTTCGCGGTCAACCGAAGGCCCGACGGCCGCGAGAAGGACACGCTGGTCAATATCCAGCGTTTGGGCGAGTTCGTGGTCAATCTCACCGACGAGCCACTGGCGCGCGCGATGCACGAGACCTCGGGCGATTTCCCGCCCGAGATCGGCGAGCCCGACTATCTCGGCCTGAACCTCGCGCCTTCGCGCAAGATCGCGGTGCCCCGGCTGGCCGACGCGCCTTTCGCGATGGAGTGCAAGACCTGGAAGCTGATCGACGTCAACGGCGACCGCCAGCTGATAATGGGCGAAGGCATCCACTTCCACATCCGCGACGAATTGTGGGACCGTGATGCGATGCGCGTCCACATGGAGCGCTACCACCCGATCGGCCGCATGTTCGCCGACCGCTACTGCCGCACCGACGACCGCGTGGTATTTCCCGCGGCCGAGGGCGCAAAGAACAAATAGGACAAGACAATGAGCGAAGCATTCCGCGACAACCCGGCACAGAGCCGGTTCGAACTCGAAGTCGATGGCGCGACCGCCTTCGTGGTCTACCGCAAGACGCCGGATACGATCACACTGGTTCACACCGAGGTGCCTCCGGAGCTCGGCGGCCGCGGCATCGGCTCAAAACTCGTCCGCGCGACGCTCGATGCGGTCCGCGCGCGGGGCATCAAGCTCGTCGTGAAGTGCGAATTCATCCAGGGCTTCATGAAGAAGCATCCGGAGTACGACGATCTGCTGGGGTGACGCGCCGATACGTAGGGCGGGTTAGCCGACCACGTCCGTCGTAGCTCAACGAGCGAAGGCGGGAGGCGTAACCCGCCAGTTTCCGCGCACAACGGCGGATTACGCTTCGCTAATCCGCCCTACAAGCGGCGGAGCTACGACGCCGCCGGCTCGCCGATCTTGTCCTGCGTCCTGGTCTCGAAATCGCTGGCGTCATGGCGCTCGTGGAGCTGGCTCGACGGCTCGCCCCAGGTGCGGTTGACCATGCGGCCGCGCTTCACCGCGGGCCGTGCCGCGATCGCGTCGGTCCAGCGCTGCACGTTCTTGTAATCCTGCACCGAGAGGAATTCGCCGCCGCCGTAGAGCAGGCCCTTGGCGAGGCTGCCGTACCACGGCCACACCGCCATGTCGGCGATGGTGTAGACATCGCCCGCGAGATATTCGTTGTCGGCGAGCCTGCGGTCGAGCACGTCGAGCTGGCGCTTCACTTCCATCGCAAAGCGATCGATGGCGTATTCGATCTTGGTCGGCGCATAGGCGTAGAAGTGCCCGAAGCCGCCGCCGAGATAAGGCGCCGAGCCCATCTGCCAGAACAACCACGAGAAGGTTTCCGCGCGGGTCTTGACGTCGGTCGGCAGGAACGCGCCGAACTTTTCCGCGAGGTAGACCAGGATCGAGCCCGACTCGAACACCCGGATCGGCTCCGGCCCGCTGCGGTCCATCAGGGCCGGGATCTTCGAATTCGGATTGACCGCAACAAAACCGCTGCCGAACTGATTGCCGTCGATCTTGATCAGCCAGGCGTCGTATTCCGCGCCCTTGTGCCCCACCGCGAGCAGCTCTTCCAGCATCACGGTGACCTTGACGCCGTTCGGCGTCGCCAGCGAATAGAGCTGCAGCGGATGACGGCCGACCGGCAGCTCCTTGTCGTGGGTGGGCCCCGCGATCGGCCGGTTGATGCTGGCGAAGCGTCCGCCGCTCTCCTTGTTCCAGGTCCAGACTTTCGGCGGCTCGTAGGCAGAGGTGTCAGTCACGTCGTTGGCTCCCGGTTTCCGTTTTTCCACGGTGCGGCGACCGCCGCGCCCATCCGCATGCCCGCACTAGATGGTGGGCTCGCCCGGCTTTGCCCAGCCCCGTTGGATCGCATTTTCTGCCTTGCGGAATGCGTTGCAAGCGATGCTGTCAAGCAGCGCCTGCACGCAAGATCGCCGCGGCCGAAACCCGCTTGGCTTCGCCGACCGTCATGCGCTAGCGTCGCAGAGGCCGATGCCAACAAGCACAACAAGCAGCCGCCGGGAGAGAACCAGTCCATGAAATCACCGATCTGCGACATGCTGGGCATTGAATTCCCCCTGCTCGCTTTCAGCCATTGCCGCGATGTGGTCGCGGCAGTCAGCCGCGCCGGCGGCTTCGGCGTGCTTGGCGCAACCGCGCATTCGCCGGAGACGCTGGAGCAGGAGCTGAAATGGATCGACGCGCATGTCGACGGCAAGCCCTACGGCATCGACGTGCTGATCCCGGAAAACATCTCGACCGCGGGTGAGAAGAACGTCACCTGGAAAAACCTTGAGGCGCGAGTCTCGCAGGAGCATCGCGACTTCACCCGCAATCTGCTGAAGAAATACGACATCGAGCTGACCAGCCGGAACGTCGCCGACAACCAGCCGCAACCGTTCGATGCTGAGACCGCGCTGCAACTGCTCGAAGTCTCGTTCCGCCATCCGATCAGGCTGATCGCCAACGCGCTCGGCGTGCCGCCGAAGGCGATGATCGAGATGGGCCGCAAGCACGGCGTGCCGGTGGCGGCGCTGGTCGGCTCCAAGGAGCATGCGCTGCGCCAGGTCGCGGCCGGCGTCGACATCCTGGTCGCGCAGGGCACCGAGGCCGGCGGCCATTGCGGCGAAGTCTCGACCATGGTGTTGGTGCCCGAGGTGATCAAGGCGGTCAGGAAGATCCGCGACGTGCCCGTGCTCGCCGCCGGCGGCATCATGACCGGCAGCCAGATGGCGGCCTGCATGGCGATGGGCGCGGCCGGCGCCTGGACCGGCTCGGTGTGGCTTGCCACGGTGGAATCGGAGACCTCGGAGATCTTCCGCGAGAAGATGATCGCGGCGTCCTCGCGCGACGCCATCCGCTCGAAGGGCCGCACCGGCAAGCCGGCGCGGCAGCTCCGCTCGGTCTGGACTGACGCCTGGGACCGCTCGCCGGACAGCCCCGGCGCGCTGCCGATGCCGCTGCAAAGCATCATCAGCCGCGACGCCTTCAACGCGATCGACCGCGCGGCTGCGGCCGGCAACGAGAAGGCGCGCGATCTGGTCAGCTATTTCGTCGGCCAGGGCGTCGGCCTGGTCGACAGCGTGAAGTCGGCGGGCGCCGTGGTGCAGGAATTCAAGGAAGATTTCGTCGAGGCCGTCGAGCACATGAACGCGCTGGTGGCGGAGTGATCGAATACGTCTCATCCTTCGAGACGCGGCCAAGTGGCCGCTCCTCAGGATGACGGTGTGCCGTAGCCGCCACCCTGAGGTGCCGTAGCGCAGCGAAGGCCTCGAAGGGCGACGGCGTGGCGAAGATCTAGAAAGTAAAGCAAGAAGAAATGACCACATCTCATATCCCCGAAGACCGCATTCCCGTCATCGTCGGCGTCGGCGAGATCGTCGATCGCCCAAAGGACATCGCCGCCGGCCTCGAGCCGCTTGCCCTGCTGGAAGAGGCGCTGAAGCGCGCCGAGGCCGACAGCGGCGCCAAGCTGCTCTCCGACGTGCAATCGCTCGACGTCGTCAACTTCCTGAGCTGGCGCTACCGCGATCCCGAGAAGCAGCTGGCACAGCGGCTCGGCATTGCGCCGGCGCATCTCTATTACGGTCCGGTCGGCGGCGAGAGCCCGATCCGCTATCTGCACGAAGCGGCACAGCGCATCGCGCGCGGCGAATGCACTGTCGCTGCGGTGTGCGGCGCGGAGGCGCAGTCGACCGCGACCAAGGCGCAGCGCGCCGGCGTCACACTGCCGTGGACGCCGTTCGCGCACGACGTGGAGGAGCCGAAGCGCGGCGCCGCGTTCCAGAAGCCGCTTGCGGTTGCGCTCGGGGTGTTCCGGCCGATCACGGTCTATCCGCTCTATGAGTCCGCAACCGCGGCGCATTGGGGCCAGACCCCGCGCGAAGCGCTGAAGGAATCCGGCGAGCTGTGGTCGACCTATGCGCGGGTTGCCGCCGACAATCCGAACTCCTGGCTGAAGAAGCGCTTCACCGGCGACGAGATCACCACCGCGACGCCCGATAACCGGATGATCGCCTGGCCGTATACAAAACTGATGGTGGCAAACCCGACGGTGAACATGGGCGGCGCGCTGATCCTGACCAGCCTGGCGAAAGCGCGCGCGACCGGCGTGCCGGAAGACAAACTGATCTATCCGCTCGGCGGCGCCTCGGCGGAAGAGCCGCGGGACTATCTGATCCGCGATCAGTTCGTCGAGAGCCACGCGCAGAATGCGGTGCTGAAGGCGGTGATGGATCTCGTCGGCGGTGACGGCCGGAAGTTCGACGCGATCGAGCTCTATAGCTGCTTCCCCTGCGTACCGAAGATGGCGCGCCGGACGCTCGGCCTCGGCGCCGACGTACAGCCGACCGTGACGGGTGGTCTGACGTTTTTCGGCGCGCCGCTCAACACCTACATGACGCATTCGGCCTGCGCGATGGTGCGCAAGCTCCGTGGCGGCGGCACGCTCGGCCTGCTCTACGGCCAGGGCGGCTTCGTCACCAAGCACCATGGCCTCGTGCTGTCGCGCGCCGCGCCGACGGCCGCGCTCGAGCAGGACACCAGCGTGCAGGCGGAAGCCGACCGCAACCGCCGCAACGTGCCCGACTTCACTGCGGAGGCGACAGGGAAAGGCAAGGTCGAGGCCTTCACCGTGATCTATCGCGCCAACGGCGAGGTCGAGCACGGCGTCACCATGCTGCGCACCGAGGACGGCCGCCGCACGCTCGGCCGCATCCCGGCGAGCGACACGGCAACGCTGACGTATCTGCAGAACCTCGACCGCACGCCGGTCGGCACCACGGGCGACATCGTCACCGCCGGAGACGGCGTGCGGGAATGGCGAGTGGGCTAGCCCGTCTTATTCATCAGCGGCTTGTTGAGAGGCTGGCGAGCGTGGCGTAAGCCGCTGAGGTGGCGTAGGATTCGGTTGCTGACACCCACCCTCCGCGCATCCGGGCCGCCACACTCGCCA
>NZ_JBWJZD010000065.1:0-23347 GCF_056429065.1 Bradyrhizobium sp. USDA3010 | reverse complement strand
CTTCTCAAAGCTCAAGCAGTTCCGCCGCGTTGCAACCCGCTTCGAAAAGACCGCTCGAAATTATCGCGCCGTCGTCACTCTCGCAGCCATCGTCCTTTGGATGCGGTAAGTGTCCACACGACCTAGCTCACCTGTCCGTGGCCATCGAGCTCAGGTGAATTCCGACAGCGTCATTGAACTCCAGGCGATTACGTAGCTCGTCCGAGAATCTCCGCACAGGTCGTCTCGTCTCCCGAAAGTGGACGCGTACGTCAGGAAAAATTCACACGAGAAAATTCCGGAGAGGGTTGAAACGCACCTAACGTCAAGTTGTACGATCTAAAAATAGACGGCGAGGGTCGTCAGCGTACAAAAACCTCCAACGAGCGACAGTGTGCGAATGTCTCAAGTCTTAGGCTCACGCAGGAAGCGGCAATCATCAAATGCGCCGTGCCGGGATCCGGGTCGGCCGCCACGGTCCGACGCGCACTGCTGATCCGATTTCAATATTGCCGGAGTGGCGCGCGTGAGCCGTCCGGTTGGACTGTCGACGCGCGGCGACAAGCCGACACTCGCGCTCAAATCTGCGGGATGCGTATGGCCGGATCAGAGTGGCGCGTCGCGCCAAATGGGGCTCGCGGGGCGGTCACAATACGAACTGTTGGGAGATCTGAATGACGTCGCTCAAGAGCCTTGCGAGACATCACTTCGCATCCGCGACTGGATGTGCAGGTTGTCCCTGGGCAGCTTCTTCGACTGCCGATCCGAAGCGCACCCGGGCTCTATCGCGCAGGGCTCAAAGCTCTTGAACGGCGCTCGCCGTCTCTTTGCTGGGTCGGTTTTGCTCCAGATGCATCGATGAATACAACTGAGGGGGAATAGTGTGACAAGACAGCGTTTTTTGCTGACGCCTGGTCCATTGTCGTTATCGCTGGATGTCAGGAGCCAAATGCAGCTTGACCTTGCATCGCGCGATTGCGAGTTCAAGGAAGTGACCGCCCGCATGCGGCGGCTGATCCTCAATTTGCTGGCAAATGCCGACGACTATTCGGTGGTCCCGATTCAGGGAGGCGGCTCTTTTGCGATGGAAGCCGCTCTGTCAACATTCGTGTCTTCAGCCCACAAACCACTCGTTTGCATAAACGGCATCTATGGCGAGCGCATATACAAGATGCTGCGGCTATGGGGTGTCGAAGCGCAGACGCTTGCCAAGCGGGCGACCGACCCTTTGGATCCTCAGGAGATCGGCGAGCATATGAACCGAAATCCCGGCGTTACGCACCTGTGTTTCGTTCATTGCGAGACCACGACCGGCATCGTCAATCCGCTGGATGCGATCGTGGAGGAGGCGAGGCGGCGTGGCGTGAAGACGATCGTCGACGGGATGAGTTCTTTTGGCGGCATCGATATTGACCTGAGCAAGGGTGGCCCTGACGTCCTAGTCACGTCGAGCAACAAGTGCATAGAGGGGCCTCCGGGCGTAGCGTTTGTCATCGCCTCTCGCGAATTGTTGGAGAAAGCGGTTCAAGAGCCGAGGTCATTTGTGCTCGACGTGAGAGACCAATGGCTCTCGCTGGAGCGCACAGGTGAATGGCGTTCGACACCTCCCACCCATATCGTTCAGGCAACGACCAGGGCATTGGAGATCCTGGAGGAAGAGAGCATTCCTGCCCGTCGCCGCAGGTATGAGAAGGTCAGGGACGATCTCCTCAACGAACTCGAGGGAGTGGTCTCCCCGCTGCTAGCCGCCAACGTGCAGTCGCCGGTCTGCGTTGCGTTCGTTGCGCCGTCGGGGATGGCGGATCAGGCAGCATTTGACGGGCTGTATCGCCACCTGACGAGCCACAACCTTTACATCTACTCCAAGCTGCACATTGCGACGCGGAGTTTCCGGATCGGCTGCATCGGGGAAATTCAATCCGGTTGGATTCAGCAGTTGGGTTGCGCCTTCCGGACATACTTCCGCCCTGGACAGGGTGCGGCAGCGCGACCAATATCCGCCCAGGAGACATCCCAGGCCCTCGTCAAGGTGCCGCCTCGCGTGGCAGCGGGCGCGCAGGTGCCATGGTCCCCCGAGACTGCCGTTCTGCACGCGGGTTACCGTCGCGACCCGGTGACGAAGGCTGTGGCCGTGCCGATATATCAGAACACGGCTTATGAACTCGATGGCGATCTGAACCACATTGCCGATGTCTACAACGTAAAGGCTGATGGGTTCACCTATACAAGGATCATCAATCCGACGACCCGCGCGCTGGAAAGAAGGTATGCGGCGGTCGATACGGGAAGGGATTCGCTCGCAGTCGCATCAGGGCAAGCGGCAACCTTCCTTGCCATCGTCAACCTGGCAAGCGGGCAGGTCGGGGATAATGTCGTCGCCTCGCCATATCTGTATGGCAATACCTGGAACCTGCTCCATAACACGCTGAAGCGTCTTGGCATCAGCGTCAGGACGGCGGATCCTCGAAGGCCCGAGACGTTCGAACGTGCCATCGATGATCGCACGATATGCCTGTTCGGAGAGGTGATTTCGAACCCCTGTCTGATTCCGCTTCCGGTCAAGCAGCTGGCGGAGATCGGTCGGAAGTACGGCGTTCCCCTGGTGGTGGATAATACGACGACGCCACTGGTATGCCGGCCGTCAGATCTCGGTGCTGCGATCACGACGTACTCCGCGACGAAATACATATGCGGCCATGGCACCACACTGGGCGGACTGATTGTCGACAACGGCAAGTTCAGCTACCGCGGGGCCTCCCGCTTTCCGTTGTTCAACGGTCCTGACGAGGCGCATGGCGGGATCATCTGGCGCAGCGCGCTGCAAGATGTCGACGATCTTGGAAAGAGCGAGTTTCTGCTGAAGGCCCGCATGACTTGGTTGCGCGATACGGGGGCTGCGATCGCTCCGTTTGCGAGCTTCCAACTGATCCAGGGGCTTGAGACGCTACCGCTTCGCATGAAGCAGCACTGCGCCAACGCCAGGGTCGTCGCAGACGCTCTCAAGGAGCATCCAAAGGTACGCCGTGTCTTCTATCCGGGGCTTTTCGAAGGAGCGGATCGGGAAACCGTCGACCAGACGCTCAACCCGGCATATGGGCACGGCGCAATGGTGATGTTTGAGGTGGAGGACGAACTGGCCGGACGCAAGTTCATCCAGAACGTCGACTTGATGTATCACGTTTCCAATGTTGGGGATGCGCGCACACTGGTGACGCATCCCGTCTCCACGACACACACTACCGTTCCACGGGAAAAGCGCGAGGCCGCCGGCATATTTGGCGGTTCGATCCGGCTTTGCGTCGGCATCGAGGACGTCGACGACATTGTCCGCGATCTGCACAAGGCGCTCGCCGCAATCTGACAACCTAGAAAGTGATCAGGAAGGGATTCCCATGAATCAGCCAGAAGCTTGGAAACTGAGGTCGTCACGCTATGAGGCCGTTCCATTCAGTCGCGAGATCAATAAGCAGCTCTCCGAGCTGAGGCCCGATAACATAACGGGTGCTGCCTATATCGCGAAAGACTACGTCGTGATCGCGGCGTGCACGCTCGCGACCGTGTCGGTCTCATGGTGGTTGTATCCGCTCGCGGTCCTTCTGATCGGCGCCTACCAGCGTGGATTGACGACGATCGCCCATGATGCGGCCCACCGCACGCTCGCGAAGAACACCACCTGGAACTACGTCCTTGGGATTCTGTTCGCTGCCTACCCGTTGTTCCAGCGCCACTGGGCCTACCGGATCTCACACGTCTATTTGCATCATCCATATCTCGGCGACCCGGACAAGGATCCTGACCTGAAGTTCTTCCTGGCCAACGGTGTTTACGACGTGCAGCCGCCTGAGCGATACGCGTTCAACCTGATCTGGAAGCCGATATTTGGCGGTGCGACGGTGTCGTACCTGAAGTATCTCTGGACCAACCGGTTTTCGATTAGAGATGCCGAGGACGAGAGCCGCTCGGGCATACTTATCGACAAATATGGCTTCTATCTCTTCTGGATCTGCATCCTGGGCGGATCATATGCCCTTGGGCTGCTCCACATCGTGATCCTGTTCTGGATCGTGCCCTATCTCACCACGTTCCAGGTGCTTGGCTGGTTTGTTGAACTCGCCGAGCACTCACCGATGTGCGAGACCGAGACGCAGAACGTCCATCTGACAAGGAATCGCAAAGGGAATTTCCTGGAGCGGGCTATCCTTGGGCAAAACCTGGATGAATATCACCTCGAGCATCACCTCTCGCCCGGCATCCCGTTCTGGCTGTTGCACAAAGCCCAGAAAATCAGGATGCAAGATCCGGCTTACGCAAAGGTTGCCGCAAGCTGGGGAGGGCTCTTCGTCAAGGGGCCGCAAGGTCAGCCGAGCGTCATCACTCAGTTAAAGGAGCGAAACCGGCGTCTGTATGAGCAATCTATGCGCGGTGCCAGCACGAGCGGACAACCCGCGTGACGTTGCAACGGCCAGAGAAAGCCCGCGCCGTGGTCGGCATCACCTCGAACCGTCTGTTGGTCGATGGTGTGCATCGCGATTGGTTGCGGCGCAAGTACGTCAAGGCCCTGCTTCATCATGCAGGCGTGGCGTGCGTCATATTGCCGACGATCGACGCCGAAGATGCGTCCGTTGAGACCGCACGGGCGTTCATGCGGACTCTCGACGGGCTCGTGTTGACAGGAGACGAATCCAACGTCGATCCTGCCGTTCTGAGGGCGCCTGCGTCCTGTCCAGCACCTGATCAGCAAGACATCGAGAATGGAATCCGTGATCGTCCCCGGGACAGGCTATCCGGGGCAGCGATCAGGAACGCCATTGCGCAGGGAATGCCGATCCTGGGCATTTGCCGCGGTCTGCAGGAGCTCAACGTCTATTTCGGCGGCACGCTTCGCTCATCCCTTAGCGCGTGGAGTCTGGGAAGTGGCCAGATGCATGCCGAGAAGACAGACCGCCCGAGAGATCGCCAGTACGATGTCGCACATAGCATCAGGGTATGTCCCGACGGTGCGCTCTTTCCGATCGCGCGCACCGTCGAAGCACAGGTCAACTCCCTTCACAATCAAGGCATAGAGGTGCTGGCCAGTGCGCTAAGACGGGAGGCGTGGGCGCCTGACGGCCTGGTCGAAGCGGTTTCGGTCGTGGGCGCGCCGACGCTGCAGATCGCCGTGCAGTGGCACCCCGAATGGCACGCCTCAACCGATCTGCTGAGCAAGCGACTATTCGCGGCGTTCGGAGAGGCGTGTCTCGCGTACGCCGAACAAAGAAGCACGAGAGGTGGACAGTGACATTTCAAACCAAACGCGGTCCGCCCAGATCCAAAGGGGAGTTCACCGGAACCGACGCGCGGGCATGGTTCGGGGTGCGCGCTGCGCCGCAGCAGCCTCGGACCAACGGCGGGCGATCGACAAGCCGCTTCGCTCTGGGAGTTCTCTTTGTGGCGCTTTACGTCGTCCTGAGCGCGGCCGGCGAGGTGTATGCGGCATCGTATTTTCAGCAGGCAGACCTGTTCGTTGCTCTGTTGGTGTCCTTTGCCGCCGTATCTCTGTCGTTCAATCTGCTGGCTGGTCACGGGACGGGCAAGGCACGAGTGACGAAGCCAGCGCTCGTCGCTTTTGTGTCGCTCAATCTCGTGACCGCGATCAGCTGGATAGGATTGTTTGTCGGCCTGAAATACGCCGAGCCTGCGATCGTCGTCGCGTTCATGGTGGCGATAGGACCCGCCGCAACGGTGTGGTTGAATGCGCTGATCAGGCGGAAGGGTATCCCTCCAGCATCCGACATCGTCGTGAGCGCCACGATTGCGATGATTGGCGGCTACATGATCTGGATCTCGGTCAGCGGCAATGCGGGCGTGCAGTGGGGCCCTCGATCGTCCTTGGGCATCGTCCTCGCAATCGTGGCCGGCCTGTCGCTGGCGCTTACAAATATACTGGTCAAACTGCTGTTCGACCACGGATTTTCCGGCCGACAGGTGTTGGCGCACCGGTTCTATGGAACGATTCTCCTGCTGCTGGGACTGGTCGACTATTCCTCCATGGTGCTTGAGATCTCGCAGCATTGGCCTGCAATCGCGGCGATCGGGCTATCCACGATCATTGTTCCTTTGCTCTTGATCCAGGAGGGTATCCGACGGGTCGAGCCTTTCACCGTCAACATGGTGCTGTCCACCGCCCCTGTCATCACGTTCCTGTTCCAGTACTTCGATTCTCGCATCGTGCCTTCGCTACATACGTTCGTTGGAAATGTTCTCATCACGATTGTCGCTGTCGGCAACGTCTACTCGCAGTATCGGAGGACCGCATGAACGAACGCAAATGTGTAATCGTCGACGCATATTCGACTGGCCGATTTCTACCTGAAGAGTTCAAGCGGTACGGAATTGGAACGGTGCACGTGATGTCGGCTGCACAGATCCCAGCCATCTTCCAGTCGCATTTCGACGCTGACCTGTATGATGAAATCATTCGTCCCCACGAATGCATGGCGCGCGACGAGATCCTTGAATTTCATCTTCAGGCGCTCCGCGGCAGGGAGCTGGAGTTCGTTATAGCGGGGTCCGAGACCGGGGTTGAGCTCGCCGATTCCATCTCGGAACGGCTGGGCCTGCCCTCGAATGGGACGGCTCTGTCAGCCGCCCGGCGTGATAAATCGCGGATGTCCGAAGCGTTGGCCGCAGCAGGCGTGCGATCGATCAGGCAGGTCGTGTCTGACAATGCCGTTGAGATCGCTAGCTGGAAACGTCAAGGGAACTTCGATGAGATCGTGATCAAGCCACTAAATAGCACAGGCACGGAGGACGTGTTCTTCTGCTCGGCTGATGCGGATGTCGAGCGCGCTCTGGCTGCCATCGTCGGAAAGACGAACCGGGTCGG
This sequence comes from Bradyrhizobium sp. USDA3010, assembly GCF_056429065.1. Taxonomy (NCBI): domain Bacteria; kingdom Pseudomonadati; phylum Pseudomonadota; class Alphaproteobacteria; order Hyphomicrobiales; family Nitrobacteraceae; genus Bradyrhizobium; species Bradyrhizobium sp. USDA3010. The sequence goes on along the minus strand of NZ_JBWJZD010000065.1, from coordinate 16,503 downwards.
AGCGTTCAATGAACTGGCGCTTGCACAGGAGAAAATAAACGGTCAGCAATATACCGTAAATGCCGTCTCGATCGATGGAGAAGCGTTCATCACCGAGGCCTGGACTTATGAGACCGTTCCCGTCGAGGGCGCATCGTCGGTCTGCTCACGCGAGTGGTTGCTCGGATCCAGGGAGCCCATCGTTCTGGAGCTGTCCGATTATCTTGTGCGTGCGTTGCAGGCGCTGCAGATCGTGAACGGACCAGCGCATGCGGAGATCATCGTCGATGATCGCGGACCGGTTTTGGTCGACTTCGGAGCGAGACTGCAAGGAACCATGTCGGCAAAGGCCAGGACCATGGCGTTGGGTGACAATCATATGTCGCTGACGGCCTGGCGATACGCAAATCCCAAGGAATTTGGACAGTGTATGAGGTTGCGTGGGGCCTACAAGCGACAGGCTCATGCACTGTGCGTCTCGTTGATTTCCGATATGAGCGGTGTCGTTGCCGGTTACTCCGGATTGAATGCAATCCGTAATCTCTCGAGCTTCGCGGATGCCATCGCATTCGTTCCCATAGGCCAAAAGCTGGTCCCGACGATCGACCTGGTGTCCACACCAGGCATCGTGTACCTCGTCAATAACGACTTGGTACAGCTTGAGGATGACTATCGCCAATTGCGTGCGCTGCGGATGAATCAGGTGTTCGATCTGATGGCGCAGGAAGGCGGCCAATGACCGACATCCGTGTGGCGCGCACGAACTCGCCTCGTGCGGCGATGATTGGCGTAAGCGACTTTGACGGTATCCTTCGAGGTAAGCACGTCCTGGGTGAAGATCTCTCGGATGGCGACAAGATCGTCAAGTTCTCTGAAGCGGTGCTGGCGTGGGATTGTGCGGACCGGGTCATTCCCGCAGGGTTCACGCAAAAGCCTCTCTCGGCATTCGGAGATGCCGATCTGCGTGTTCTGTCTGGCACCGGCCGTTTGGTGTCTTATCTCGGCGATCAGGATCTCTACCTTGCCGAGTTTATGGGCGCACATGAGGACATCTGCCCGCGAGGTATCCTGCGCAAAGTCCTGAAAAGGGCAGCTGATCACGGATACGGCTGCACGGCCGGGTTCGAGTTCGAGTTCATGCTGTTCAATGAGAACGCCGACACGATTGAGGACAAACCGTTCGGCCAATGGGCTCCGTTCACGCGAGGGCCTTTCGGTTACTCGATTGCGCGCTCTGTCGCGCACCAGGAGTTGTTCGGCGAGATATTGGCGCTTTGTGAGAAGGCCAGAATACCTCTCAGCGGCTTGCACTTCGAGACAGGGCCGGGCGTGATTGAAGCATCACTTCATCATTGTGATGCCCTGGAAGCTGCGGATCGAGCGATCATCTTCAAGGCAATGATAAAAGCCTGGGCGCAGACGAAAGGCATGATGGCAACATTCATGGCCAAGGTTTGTGAGGATTGGCCCGGCCAGTCGGGCCATATTCACATCTCGGTGTTCTCGGACGGCCAGAATGCGTTTTACGATAGTAACGCGTTTGGCAACGTCTCAAAGATCATGAGGCAATTTGTCGGCGGACAACTGAATTACATGAATGAGTTCTGTGTCCTCGCCGCGCCGAACTTCAATAGCTACAAGAGATTGGTCCCCGGCTACTGGGCGCCGGTCTGCCCAAGCTGGGGAATTGACAACCGCTCCTGCGCGGTGCGGGCCATTCCGGGAGAGCCGTCTTCACATCGCCTCGAGTACAGGCTGGCTGGTGCAGACATGAACCCATATCTCGCTCTCTCATGTGCTATCGGTTCGGGTGTGCTGGGCGTCGAGACCGATGCGGACTTGCCGGCTTCGATCGTCGGTGACGCAAGCATGGAAATGTGTCCTCGCTCCGGAAGGCTGCCTCAAAGCCTGGCAGAGGCAACATATCGGTTTGCACAGTCGCCGGCGGCCAATGATGTGTTCGGAGAAAGGTTTGTCGAGGCCTTTTCCTGCTCCCGGCGCTGGGAGTGGGAGGCCGTTCAACATCGGGTGACTGACTTTGAACGTCGGCGGTACTTCGAGATCATCTAGCTGTTCGCACTATTGAGGATTGCCGCCGTTGCGCCGCGGTTGGTCAGGGCCTGGGCATCCGTCCGGGACAGCCGCGGAAGTTCACGCCTGGACCCTTCCTTCTTTCGCCGTCTTGCTGGAGGCAGGCGACCACCACAATCTAGCTATCCATGTTGCGGCGCGTCCGCTGAACCTCCGGCCGCAGGGCGCGACCGGAGGTTGACCCCAACAGGGCTTCGCGTCAGTGCCGCTTGCTGCTTATCGGCGCAGGGTCGTCAACTGCCTCATTGTCGGACGCGTTGCCGTCGGCCGCATTCTTTGCGCCCTTGGTCGACTTCCTGCCCGCTTTTGCGCCGGCGGCCCTGAGCTTAGGCGACGAGTCCTCATCATCGCTTATCCCGCTCTGTACGCTTGATCCTTCGCCTTTGCGAGCCTTGGCATCTGCGGCAAGGCTTTGCGCAATGACTGGGTAAGCAAGGAAAGCCGCAAGGCCGCATGCGAGTACAGAGGTCTTCACCAATTTCATTCACGTCTCCTGGATCGAGTTGCTTGACGGAGCGATTTTGGCTCGACGCCGCGCCGCCCGCCTGCGCCGCTTGCGTCGCGTTATGCGTACGTGCAGCGCGGCTTCATCTAATCTCTCTTGTGTGGTCATCGTTTAGGAGATTTGGGGTAAATTCGCGAAGTTGTTGTCTTACCTGTGGCGATACGACATTCGTATCGTCGTACCCTGCTCACGACTGGAGGGACGAGTGCAAGATCTGCGCTGCTGAAGTGGCCGGAGTCCTCGGCCGGGGAGATAGACGCGCGCGACTGGCGGCTTTGAAGTTCTCACGTCTGGAGTCGTCTAACGGCAGGCACCGCTTTTGTCGTCGAACTTGTCAGCATCCTGTAAGCTAAGCTGGGCAGTCTACCGCACCCCGAAAGCCGGCTTTGGCGGTTCTCAACGGGAGATTAGGTGTGGACTCTATCGAGCGAGCTTTGTCTGCACGCTATGCCAACAATCACCGAAAATGAAGAAATCCAAGGTATGGAAGCCTTTCCATCAGCCGATCCAACGGATTTCGCCAGCAAACAGTCGCGGCGCGAAGATTCGGATCATCGAATGCGGGCGACAATTCGCTGGGCAGTATGTCGCAGGAGTTTCGTGCGGTGCTGGCCGGGATTGAATGTCGCCGGGAGTCTCGCTTGACTCGTCCTTATCGTGAGTCTGCGTTGCGCGGCGGTCCTCGCTTTGTGCGAAATCCGTCGCAGAGCCGCCCTACCGACGGCCTTACGGGGATCGTCGACCGCAACGGCTTTTAGATAGCTCGGGCGGTATTGCCTCCGAGGGCGGATATTAACGAATATCGGCAGTGGTGCCTTGCGCGGTTGGACGTCGGCAGGCAGGGACATCGGCGGAGCGGTTGGCGCTTGGGTTGCCCGACGATTGTCGCTTTGTGCGGCATGATAGCGCCTGTGAACCGACCGCTCCGGGTCAGCAGGCCGCCTCGTCATTTCCCGTCGAGCCTGTGCGTCATGAAGGGGCCCAGGACCTGCGGCGTCGACACGACACCGTCGACAGTTTCGATAACTTCATCGAGAGCCGAGATGATACCAGCGACAGCGGGTTTCACTGCTTAAGAGGAGAACCTGCGTCGCCAGCGCGCCCTCCTCGAGTTGACTCGACCGGTGCCGCCCCGAGACAGAGTACGCAGCGACGACTCAATGGTACGCGAAGTCGCCCACGTATACGCGATGCAGCGCGGCCAGCAAGTCGGGCCATCTGTCGTGGGACCGTTCCGCGAGCTCGGCTTTCAGAATCAAGAAGGCGCCGGACCCTCGTCTTCCGCCGAGCCTTCACGCCATCACCGGCAACTCGATCACGCAGTAACAGGGCCGATGAATGACTCCGGGCATCTGGACTTCGGCCCTGTTGTTGGCCCGAACTGGGCCCATCGCGATCAACCGGCCCCTGCTTCCCTGATTCTTCAGTTGCGTCAGCACGGCTCACTACCGAGTTTGAACCAGCGACAGACGACCATCGAGATCAATAGTGTGGCCTATACAGTCGTGCGGGGGCCAGGAGGGTCACGGGACATTCGCCGTTTCCGTAGTCGGTATGTTCCCCCGTCGCAATCTGGCATCGTCACGCCGTGAGCATCCCTGGACCGTAGGTCCCGGGTTCATTGCCGTCTCCCTCCGGGAGCGGGCTGTCGGCTCACGCTGAAACCCCGGCTTGCGCCGGGTTTTCACCCTTCGGGCTTCCATCCCTGACGGGAGCTGCGGCGGCGTGGAATGTCTTGGGCCTCGGGGCGGCCGTAAAAAGGGAGAGGCAGAGTGGGGTGGCCTTGGCCATGACGGGTTGAGGGTCGGAGGAGAGTCTTCCGGCGCCCGTCATGGAGATTGCTGCCATGAATACGCAGATTGTTGATGCCGGCCGCATTGCGAGCGGCGGATACAGAGTGGATGTGAGTCGCGGCGAGCGCGTCGGTCGGGTGTCCTCGGAGTGGTTTTCCCGCCCGGCGGATGAGCGTTACCTGTCGCTCGATGAACTGGCTCGCACGGTGCACGATCGCGCGAACCGCAGCCGGACACGCGTGGTCGAAAGCGCGCTGATCCATGTCAACGCAAGCCGTGCCGACCCTGAGCGGCTGGCCTTGATGTTGCCCGGCTCCGACACTCCGGTTGCACCGACGCATTGGAGCTTCGGTCAGCTTGCAAGCCAGGTTGGCGCTCCGGCCGCTTACCTCCGGCAGCTCCCTGCGTCACTCGCAGCCATCAACCTGCAATATGGCTTGAACGCCAATCGTCTCGAGCAGATCAAAACGCTCGAGACCGAGGAGAGCCGTGTCGAGCTTCGCGCCGTCACCGGCCCCGACTATGGCCGGATCTACGACCGCGAGTTGGTCGAGGCCGTACAGCGCATCGCCGGCAATGGCACAGGCGATACACGATGGAAGGTGCCCGGTGTACTCGACTGGTCGAGCGGCATCTACAATCCCCGTGTCGACATTTCCAAGGCCACGACGACCCTGTATGCATCAGACAGGGGTCGATGATCTGAATCCGATCGAAGCCGGTCGTCTTCGTGACGGCTCGCCCGACCTCTATTTCCGAGGCTTCTATTGTTGGAACTCGGAAGTCGGCGCGAAGACCCTCGGCATGGCGAGCTTCTATCTTCGTGCGGTTTGCCAGAATCGCAATCTGTGGGGCGTGGAAGATTTCGAGGAGATCACAATCCGCCATTCCAAATACGCAGCCTCGCGATTTGCTCACGAGGCAGCCCCGGCGTTGTCGAACTTCGCCAACTCTTCACCCATGCCTTTCGTCACTGGCATCAAGGCCGCTCGCGAGCGGATCGTGGCACGCAGTGACGAGGATCGCACCGAGTTCTTGCGCCGCCGCGGCTTCTCCAAGGCCGAGACAGGCAAGGTGATAGACGCGGTGCTGGCGGAGGAGGGCCGCCCGCCTGAAAGCATCTTCGACTTCGTGCAGGGCATCACCGCCGTCGCGCGTGACAAGCCGCATCAAGATGTCCGCCTGGACATGGAGACCAAGGCCAAGAAGTTGCTCGACCGGGCGGCGTAATGTCAGCCGGGCCTGAGATCCTGGTCTCCGGCCTGGTACGCCTACCCGTTACGTTCAGGGGTGATGGGCGCTGCTCTCTCGCCGTCATGTCCATCGCGGACTGAAAGGTCCGGTCAGTTTAGAATTCTTGCGGGATCGAGACCCGCGCATGGGATTGCGACGATACATCGGAATCTCTGGCTTCTCGCGTCGACACGATCGGCTGATTCATACAATCGCTGCCACGAACCCACTTCCGTGCGTTCAGCTTCGTGTTCGCCCCAACGTCTTGGCTCAGGGGCAGTCAACATAACCGCCTCTGTCACCGCCGGCGGCCATTTGAGCTTCATCCGATCCGCCATGTGACGGCGCGACCTGGTTTTTTCCGATAGCGCGGCACACGCCAACGAACGCCATTTGCCGCCGAAAGCCAGAGCGAGAGCTGGACAGGCTTGTCCGCGAACGGGTTGGAGGCCGAGAGAGAGGCTCCCGGCCGCCTGGTTCGGAGAAGCTGACATGGCAAGCGCCGTTTGGAAGATCAAGCTGTCGCCGTCGCGCGACATCCTCTTAAGCAAATTCGTCTTGAGCCGCTTCGTTGAGCGGGAGGGCGCGTGATGGTCTTTGATGTCTCAGAATTGGTACGCCGCCTCGCACGCGAGGCCGAGGGCGTATGCCGACACTATCTGTCCAATGGCAAGCGGGTGGGACGATACTGGGTGGTTGGCGATGTCCGCAACACGCCAGGACGCTCGTTGTTCGTACGGCTCCAGGAATCGACGAAGGGGCCCGCCGGAAAGTGGACCGATGCCGCCACCGGAGAACATGGGGACCTGCTCGACATCATCCGCGAAAGTATGGCTTTACGCGATTTTCGCAAGGTGGCCGAGGAGGCGAGACGCTTTCTAACGCTACCTCGTTGCGAGCAGCAAGCCGCCCCGAAAGCCGACGGTCCAGCGGCGCGAGCCGGTTCGCCGCAAGCCGCCCGTCGCCTGTTTGCAATGTCCAGCTCCATCGACGGTACGGTGGTCGAAGCTTATTTGCGGCGTCGCGGAATAGTCAGTATCCACCATAGCGGCAGCTTGCGCTTCCATCCACGTTGCTACTATCGACCGGACGAGCATTTGCCGATGGAAACATGGCCAGCGATGATAGCCAGCGTCACGAATCTTGATGGGCGGATATGCGGCGTGCATCGCACCTGGCTCGATCCGGACGGCTTTGATCGCATCCGGCTCGGCAAGGCTCCCATCGACACCCCACGGCGCGCCATGGGCGACTTGCTCGGTAACGCTGTTCGTTTCGGCCTGGTGGATGATGTGCTCGCTGCCGGCGAGGGCATCGAGACCATGCTGTCGCTGCGCTGCGTCCTGCCGACCTTGCCGATGGCTGCTGCCCTTTCGGCCAATCATCTCTCAGCCATGTTGCTGCCGGCTGGCTTGCGTCGGCTCTATATCGCCCGTGACGCCGATGCCGCCGGAGACGCCGTACAAGCCATCCTTACCCGGCGCGCGGAGGACGCCGGCGTTGAAGCGATCTCGCTGTCGCCTCGGCTCAGCGACTTCAACGAAGATCTGCATGTCTTCGGCCTTGAGGCTCTGCGGGCGGCGTTGCGGCTTCAACTCGTTCCTGACGATGCCGCCCGCTTCCTGCGCTCGTCCACGATCGAGGCCGGGTAGTCGCGTAGTTCGACCGATGGCGAAAGATCGGTCATAGCCGAACCCAATTGGCTGAGAGGACGCGACCTTCGGCCTTCTAGCGGGCGATCGGACGGCAAGCGGCCCGGGCCGGCAATGGCTGCGTCCGGCCATTTTCCGCCGCGCGCAGGCAATGAGAAGACAGGATCGCGATTTGGCGAGCGCGCTTTGCATCGCGAAGCAAAATAGCCGGTCTTCGCCATCCTCCGCTGCCGCTTCGGCCCTTCGCTTCCGCCCACGCCCTGCGGGCCTGGGCGGACAAGCCGCTCCGGGTTCTGGCCCGTGCCACCCGCCGTCTGAGTGATCGCCACGAAGGCCGCGATGGGCGCGGCGGCTCCGCCAAAAGGATCTCTTGCGATGACCGACCACGACGACATCGAACCGACGCATGCCCCGTCTCCGAGCGAACACGTCCTCACCGAATTGCAGCTCTTCGGCTATCGCCCTTTCGACGACCAGCCAGATCCAAGACCTCTTCCCGAGAGCCGGATGATCGCCGGTACCATCGTCGATATGTTCGACGTGCTGGTCGCCACGCTGAGCAATACGCGGCTTGAACCCGATCTCAGCGAACTCCTCTGGTCAACCGTCAACCTGTTCCACCGGGCCGTCGATCGTATCGAACGCCAGCTCGACGACAATGAACAAGCGCAGCACAAAAGCCAGCGGGAGCAGAATGGGTCAGAGGTGCGATCGGTCGAGCTCGAGCGCCTGACGGCGGAGGGCATCACCCTGATCGAGCGCCGAAATTGCCTGGAACTCTTCCGCGACCAGGCCATGGAGCAGTTTGAGGTTCACACCGGCTCGTCCTGGCGTCCTCGGTCGGGCTCGCTGGTGAGCCACCGCACGCTCACGGCAGCGATGATCGACTCCCGCGACTTCATCGCCGCCAAGCGCCGCTCCCAAACCGAGGTCATGTTGCCGTCAGGACCGAAGATCGCACTCACCGGTGGGCTCGACTTCAACGACCACCGCCTGATCTGGGATCGCCTCGACAAGGTTCACGCCAAGCATCCCGACATGGTCCTGCTCCATGGCGGCTCACCCAAGGGGGCCGAACTGATCGCTTCCAAATGGGCGACGAGCCGCAAGGTGACCCAGATCGCATTCAAGCCCGACTGGACGAAGCACGCCAAGGCAGCACCCTTCAAGCGCAATGATGCCATGCTCGAGCTCTTGCCGATCGGCGTCATGCATTTTCCGGGTACGGGAATCCAGGACAACCTCGCCGACAAGGCGAGGCGTTTCGGCATTCCCGTCTGGAAATTCGGCGGCGCGTGAGCGCCGTCTTTTCCAAACTATCGAGCGGAGTTGGACGCCTGGCGCTCCGGCGCGTCCAGCTTTGTGTCCAAAGTTGCGGCTTGTGACGGCGGTGGAGATGCGATCGTTGTCCATCTGAATGAAGCCGCCACCATGCTCGCGCCTGGTCTTGTTGTTACCACACCACGCATTGGTTTGTTCTATCGGGCGGCCGTCGGGCGGCCAGTGGTGGCGTGGCCGTTTTCGTCGCACCTGGTGCTCACGCTTGCGCGGATCGGGCTGCTGACGCGTTTTGCGTTGGCGGCGCGACATGGACGCAGGTGACTGTTCCTGCTTGCGAAGACCCGCCTGTTGGAGCCGGCTGAACTGGTGGGGCAACAGTCCCAACCTTTCTCATGGCCGCAACGCGCGAATGATGATCCATCGTCACCTTCCTCATCGAACAGGTTGCGCAGGATCGGTATATTGAACGGTGGCAAGTGGCTGGAGTGAGAGGTATCGCGAGCCCCCTTCGGAGCACTTCGACCAGGCTGCGCGGATCTCGGCCGGACCCACCTCGTCGCCTGGCACGGTGAGTCGTTCTCGATTGTTCTCTCATCACGACATCGCCCTTTGCGGCAGGTTGTTTCTCTTTGTTCGCCGAGTCGTTCCAACCTCTTGTGCAGCCCAACCGAGATTTGCCAAGTTTTCTCCTGAGCTTGCGATCCAGCCCGCGGACGCACGTGGCCTCTTAGATGGCTTGATCTGGCCGAAGACCGGCTCCGCCTCGATCGTCTGAGCCGCAACGCCGTTGATGCGACTTTCTTCCCCTGGGCTCCGCCCATTCCTCGCGAGCCAAGAAAGTCGCCACAACGGCGTCCTCCGCTGCGCTCCGGCCCGCAAGGGGTGCGTCGCCCATCGTCCTCGGCCTTTAGATCGCCATCGAGGCCGCGGTGGTCGCGGGCTCGAAATACAACAGGAGAAGTGACATGGCTAACATCGGTACTTTCAAGAAGGTGGGCAACGATTTCCAGGGCGAGATTGTCACCCTGAGCCTGCAAGCCAAGGGCGTCCGTATCGTCGCCGAGACCAACCGCTCCAACGACAACGCTCCGAGCCACCGCATCTACGTGGGCCGGGCCGAGATCGGGGCCGGCTGGTCCAAGCGCTCCAACGAGGGTCGCGACTATCTGAGCCTCAAGCTCGACGATCCGAGCTTCACCGCTCCGATCTTCGCCAACCTCTTCGCCGACGAGGAAGGCGAGGGCTTCAGCCTGATCTGGTCCCGTCCCAGCCGTCGCAACGGCGACTGACCCGATCCACGATGCCTCGCCCGGCCGGTCCGGGCGGGGCATTACCCTGCGCAGGAGACGGCCGCGATCTTGCGGCAGTGTCGCACCAGCACCATGCGAGCTTCGCAGGATGGACGCACCGAGTCCCTCGAGGAGCTCTAGTCGCAATTAAGTGAGGGCGCGTCGTCGTGCTTGAGGTGTCGCTTTCGGACATTATAACTCACCAGCCAGATGACGCCGACCGCGATCGGCACGAAGGCTGCGGTCAGGAACGAGGGCTCTACTCGCAGTCCGACATCATGCGCGCCCTTGGCAAGATAGCTAAACAGGCTGACCACATAATATCCTATCGCCCCGACCGACAATCCTTCGACCGTGCACTGCAGCCGAAGTTGCTGTCTCGCGCGCTCGTTGATGGCCTGCAACAGGTCGCGATTCTGTCGTTCGATTTCGACGTCGACCCGAGTTCGCAACAGATCGGCGGCACGCGCGAGCTTGACCGAGAGAGTCGCCTGCCGATCCTCCACGGTCGCGCAGGTTCGCATCGCCGGCGCCATGCGGCGCGCCAGAAACGACGACCAGGTTGGATAGCCCGAGACATCGTTGCCCTCAATGATGGACAGTCGCGATTGGACCAGCTCGTTATAGGCCCTGCTGGCGCCGAAGCGAAACAGGCTGCCGGTCGCGCCTCTTTCGAAGGATGCGGCCAGCGCCGTCAGCTCGGCAAGCAGATGGTTGTTGAACTGCAGCCCTTCACCGCTTTGCATTTTCTCGAGTGCCTCGACAAGACGGCGGTCGATGCGATCGACGGATGGTGCAAGCTCAAGGGCCGTCGACAGGCCAAGAAGCGCCAATGGACGGTAGGTCTCGATTTCCAGGAGCCGTTGCACCAACGCTCCGAGATCGTGCGACGTCAACCCGAGGTCGCAGACGAGGATTTTCGTGAAGCCTTTTTCGTCTACGCGGAAGTCTGAGGCCGCTACGCCTGCGCCGCTCTTTGTGGCAACCATGGCCAGGCTGTTCTTGTCAAAAATCTTTTCGGCCCGCCTGGTCGGCGAGGCGTCCTGCTCCACTTCCAGCCTGATCGCGACCAGCAACTGTCCGGTCTGACGCAACGCGCGGATCAGCGATCCGACGGTACCATCAACTTTGTCAAATTGGTCTGCGGCAGAACGATTTGCGTTAGTCCAGATCCAGGTGAATGTTGTGAATTCCGAATGCTGCTCCCAGCGTAGCGTAGCGGGCCCGATGACAATCTGATGAAGTTTCGCCGATTGCTCAGGCGGCGTAAGATTGCGCTCGAGGCAAAAATCGATAAAACGACAGCGATCGCTCGTGGCCGCCTCGCCCTGTGCAAGAAAAGCGAAGTGGATCACGCTGAAGGGCGAAACAAGGCGCGTGAAAGGGCGCGCGTGCACTTCGCCGAGCACAGCGTCGCGTTGCGGATGTGGCGTGAAGGTTCGCAGATCCAGTTCATCGATCATGCATTGACGCCTTGCTTCAAGGTGAGCAGGCAACCGTCTGCCTTGACGCGGGAGGCAATGGCGGTGCTGGGAAACGGTTCCACGCGGCCAGGTTGCTGATCAAGCCATGTCGACGATCATTACCGAGGTCGCCTTGAACTCGGGAAAGAGGTCTTGCGGGAGGAGGAGATTGACATGGAGCAGCCTCATCCAGCTTTCGAATGAAGCCATCAACGGCATCTGCCGGGTACGGTCCGGTGTCTATAACGAAATGCCGGCGTCGCGGCTCAATAAGTGTAGCGGTGCGCCAGCAAGCCGTTCCGCGACCTTGTCGGTGGCCCGCCGCACCGTCCGACGAATGCTTGGATTTACGCGGGCAGGGTTGTCTGTCTCCGAATCCCACCGACATCGCCTGCCACCGAAGGGGTGCCGCGTGCGAGTGAAGATGCGCCGGCCCCCTCCTGAAAGCAGTTTCCCGGTCGCATGACCGATGCCGCGCGAGGTCGTGGCAAGCAGCAACGTCTTGCGTTCTCCCAGCGTGGTGCAGACAAACGACCTCGGGTGCGGCAACCGCATTTTCGATTGACGGATCGAGGCCCAAACGCGACTCCCATCTTGTTGCCGTCGTTAAACTTCCTGGCGCAGAGAGCCGGTGCAGGATTTGGGCCAGCACTATTCAAGGGGCGCTCCCGCGTCGTTTTTACGCAATGTGGCTTTCGAAGACAGTCGGAGGCGGGTTTCAGACATGAAGCGCGCTTGTATTCCGACAGAATGCGCACGTGGCACAGGCCGCAGGGAATTGCGTGTTTTCGGCCAGGTGATCGCTCGCCCGGCCGCTGCCATTGTTTGAGTGGCCACGCTCCGGCCGGATTTGTCGATGCGGAGCCCAGCGAGTGACCGCGCCCGGACCCGCGGGGCAAGGGTTCGGCGATGGGCTGATAACGTCACGTCGAGTGAGGTTGACTGGATCACGCAGCTGGAGCTCTCGCCGTCTTCGTCTTTGAGAGAAGCGCAAGCATCGCGGCTTGAATGTCGCAGCGAGGCAGATACGTGGCGATTGTTGTGAGCGATCGACCAAATCGCGGCGGACCACAGATACGGCCGGCGACTATCGTGAGCGAGGCGTGGGGCCGAAGGCCTGATCGCGGAATCGGAAATATGCGCCTGGCAGCACAAAGAGCCAATCACCACTGAATTCGTTGGGTCGGCTTCTCGGCGGGACTCGGCATCGCCGCGTTGTCCTTGATGTCAGCTCTGTTTGGATCGAGCGCACGAAACGGCCTCCTCGATGGATAGATCTGCCCGAAGGACGGCTGCGCCTCGACCGACCAATGCGAAGTCATCGGCCTACAACCGGTGCTGGAGGTTAGCTGGCTAAGCGTGCGACCGAGAACGTTTCGTAATCAAGAACGACTGGCTGGCCCGGCGGCGGGAACCTGCGAGTTGAAACGTTCGTAAGAGACAGCACCTTGCCGGACTATGCGTTCGGCAAAAAAGTCGACTCCGGAGGAAGAGTCCCGACGAAGTGTGATACACGTTGGGTTCTCTGCAGCCGCGCCCACAATTTGGGTCGGCGTTCGTCAAAGTTCGCAAGAAGCCAATTACCCTTCAGCAATGGGTCTATGGCAGCCAGCTCTGGAAGCAGAATGGCTGCTGCCGGGAGCATTGGACAAACCGCCTATTGTTCGGCGAGGAGCTCGTCGAGCGCTTCAGTGAGTTTGTCTACATCAACGTTATTGTCGCACGAATCGGTCGAGATGCTTGTTACACTCTCGGCATCGCTGTCCTTGGTGTCCCGAGCTTTAGAAAGATACAGTGCAGGTTTATCTGCGCGCTGCCATTCACCGTCACCATTCTTACTCCACTTTTCGGGATGCTGGGCAGCGTCAAGAACCATGTTCGCTTGATCCACCTCAACAAAACCCATCGCCGCGAGACGGGATTGCGCTTCTAGGCTGACTGGAGTGGAATTGATCAATGGTCGTTCGCCATCGAGCCGAAGCTGATGTTCCAGCAGAATATCACCTGCGTTGTCGACGAGCGGATGAGTAACCCGAAGAACTGTGGTGGATGTGATGTCAGTTCGCCCGGGAAACAGTTCCCGCCACTTTTCGCCTTCGAACACCTCACTCATGCGAAATCCGGATTCTGTTCTTAGAAGCCCGACGCTTTCGTTGCCCAACTCATAGCTAAAATATCGGGCGTCGTCGGTATGTCTTCTGGCCGTACCGGTGCCCTCAGCCAGACTTGCTGTGCGCGCAGCTTTTGAGGACACGAAAGGCGAGTACTCTTGTGGGTTCGCCGCGATATGCTTGATTTCAGCGCCATGAAAATCCTTCATCTTTTGCTTGTATTGAAACCTTGTGATCTCAATCACAGGAGTTCGGCGAACTAGGGAGTACGACGGTGCTACCGCCGAAGACGAACTAGCGTTCGAATTCGGTGTCGACTGAATGCCTGCAAGCACGTCCGCAAACCTCTGGGTATCTGTATCAGGTTGCATGTCACTGTTTGCTGAGTGCCTGATTTCATCAACATCCTGTGCATGCGAGAGGGATTCGATACCCGACGTGCTGATAGTCCGGTTATGCATTGCAAGTCGTACTCTTGTCGGCGACATTTTTGTCGCATGGAGTTCGGGCTGAAGAATGTTAGACGGCCAAGCTGTCAAAAAGCTGACGCGCGGGTGCCGGGCGACTGGTCCGCGCTTTCGCGCAAACCGTCGGCGGCATCAGCGGTGCAAGTGGAAGCCCGGTGACTTGCGTCGGTGCTCGTCCTATACTCGTTATACTATTGCGCTAAGCCCTACAGGAGTGAACGAAAGCGTAGACCGGCCCTGAGGTTCACTCAACCTGATATCTATCCCGATACACGCTGATACATGATCATTGTCGAGGGATTGAGGGCATTTCGTATGGTCGATTCCGAATTGGCTGCCCTGTTGCGAGCGGTTCTGGACGAAGTGTGCGAAGATGTATCGCGTCACGAGAATGGCGCTCGAACTCATGTCGCCTGCAAACTCCTGGAAGCCGCCAGCCGCGGAGAGACGTCGGTCGATGCTCTCAGGAAAATTGGCCGAGCGGCATTGGCCAGTGCACCTACGATGTGGCGTTAGGACGCAATCGGCTGGGGAGACCTGCGCAGAGTTCCATGAAGGCGTCCGCTCGGCGGGTAAGCGATCACAGGTGCGGTTCGTACGTTTCGTGCAGACATCGCGCTTTGACTCATTGCCCGTCGGGCTAGACTACACTGGTCGCTGCGCGGTCTGTTGACGCAAACAGGTTGTTCTGAGGTTGATCGTGCTATCGGAAAGAATCCATGGCGGCGGTCAAAAGACCGTATGCGGTTCCTTCCGTTCATAGTTGTTGTCACCTTTTCCGTCCTGGTCGGCCTCGCATCGGGAGCGACCGCAGCCGCACGAAACCGCGCGAAGCACTTAGCGCCGCCCCCGCGAGACCTTTACTGTCTGCAAGGGCGCAGCTGGGGCTATCCAGGCAATTGCCAGTTCTCAACCTATAGACAGTGCCAGGCCACTGCATCGGGCACGTACGCACATTGCGCTATCAATCCCACCTACGCTTTCGAGCATGGGTGGCGCCCGCGCTGATGGCGGTCCTTTTCCAATCTGCGTCAACTCAGCCGCGCCAAGGGCGCGTCGGTCGTCGGCTGCTCGATTGCAGCGCGCATTGTGCCGAGCGCGAAGAGGATATCATCAACGATACCTTGCGCCGCTTCCTGTGGCTGCGACGTGATCCGACCTGTAGCCGGGAGGATTGATCGCCGCATGGCCATCGAAACTCAGGGCTAAGATCTCGCGTGCTGGCGGCAACTTATTTTTATTGATTGGCATGCCAGTCGTGAGGCCCGCCAAACACCAGCGCGGCAATCAGCGCAGATTGCGGTCTGCCGGCAGGTTGCGCCCCAGGGTAAGAGAGCTGCAGTGCGATTTTGACACGCTGAAAATCGTTGGCTCCTTTGCCGAAAGATCGCCCCTTTTAGTGGCTGGCGTGCCGTGCAGCAGGACAGCGAACCGCCAGGCACGCAAAGAGAAAGTCGTCGGAGCACGCGCCCCAACCGCGGAATGCGCGCGGCCGCCATCCCTTCGTCAGGCCCGATCGATCTCGCACCCAGCCGTTCTATTCGGCGGTGCTGAGGCTTTCCGCATGCGAGTAAGCTCTGATTTGCGATCCGATAAAACAATGGTTCTGTACGAAACGAACGGAGTTCGTCTTCAATTTTAACCGGTCCAAGCCTCAACAATGAATCCGGCGCGCCGTGAGGTGTCGCGAGGCGGTTGGTACAATCAAGAGTTTATCTTTTGTCAAAGATTTGCCGCGACCTTCCAGAGCTGGCGCCAACGCTACAACCAGTCCTGCAGGGGTCCCGGAATGAGGGCATATCTGAACTCCTGGCTTTCGAAGCTCCTAGCCGGAGATTTGGCGGCATTTGGCGGGCCGGTCACCGATGAAGCGGTTGCAGGCTACATTCGTGCCGAGCAGATCTCCCTCGTGCTTGGCTATTCGCTGGGCATCATGCTGGCCAACGCCTGCAATGCGACCGTGCTCGCAATTGCGCTTTGGCATTCGCCCGACAGAAACTTTGCCCTGATCTGGGCGGCGATTGTCGTCTGCGGCGCGCTATCGATAGGCCTGAAAGCGCGTTCATCACGACTGATGACGAAGCCCCAGTTCGTGTCGCGCCAGGCCATGCACCGGCTGGTACGGAATGCGCTGGTTCTCGGAACCGCCTGGGCAATTGTGCCGGTGGCTTTCTTCGCGAACGCCTCCAATGGCGGGCAGCTCGTCATTACATGTCTCTGCTCTGGAATGCTTGCAGGTGGCGCATTCGCCTTCGCCACGATTCCGGTGGCGGCAGTTGCGTTCACGGCTCCGATCTTTGTGGGTACGGCAATTTGCCTCGGCAGAAACGACGATTTCGCCTATCTGCTCGTGGCTATCCTGGTCGTGGCCTATGGCTTCGTGCTCCTGCGCAGCGTTTTCGCCCATTCCTTCGAATTTACCAGACGCGCCATTGCTCAACTGGAGGCCGAAAGGAGGGGCCGACGGGATACCCTGACCCAACTTCCGAACCGTTTTGCCTTCAATGAGAGCCTAGAGCGGTTTCCACTTGATATGGGTCACTACTCGTATCCGGCATGTCGAAAGTAGTTCGCGCATTGCTCGGGTGCAAATGTCTTGATGAGCTTGCCGATCAGCTTCATCAGCGTTGTCACGGTGC
>NZ_JBWJZD010000064.1:0-24606 GCF_056429065.1 Bradyrhizobium sp. USDA3010 | reverse complement strand
TTGCCCGCTCCGAACCGGGATCAACCCATCACCGCGCGCCGGCGGCGTCAATCATCCCGACCGCGCTATCCAGAGCATTCCGCGCAAGTCAAGCCCAGGCACCCGTGATCCTCTCGTGACGCTCACGTCCAGTTCGTGTGAACGCACCACTGGTCAGGGGCAGGATGATTACGGATCGCCTCGCGGCCGGTACTGTCGCATTCGGCAAAGCAGATCACGACCGGGACAGGTCAATCCGCGGTCATGTGCTTCAGCTGACTATCCA
Organism: Bradyrhizobium sp. USDA3010; assembly: GCF_056429065.1. Classification (NCBI taxonomy): domain Bacteria; kingdom Pseudomonadati; phylum Pseudomonadota; class Alphaproteobacteria; order Hyphomicrobiales; family Nitrobacteraceae; genus Bradyrhizobium; species Bradyrhizobium sp. USDA3010. The sequence goes on along the minus strand of NZ_JBWJZD010000064.1, from coordinate 24,341 downwards.
ACTCACGCGGTCATCCCCGCACTTCAGCAACACAGGAGCTGCGACGGGAAATGAAACCACAGGCGACATACGCTTTTTTGCGCATCCCTGGAGAACGCTCTTGGTCAGCTACTCGTCAGCCAAGCGGTCTATCCAGACAGGCTGCACATCGTTGACTTAATCGGAGATAAAGCATGACGGGCATTGGCCGATCCGGGAAATCGCACGTTGGGGCGGCAGCAGCTGACAGCACCGGGGAACTCGGCGTCGTCTCTGGGGAACGCAGTCAATCCTTCGACGCCGTCGTGGAGCGGATGCGCTCCGGGCCTGAGGAGCGGGCCGTGCCGCTCGCGAGCCAGCCACCAGATTCAGATGTGGTGGCGCCAACGCGGCACGAGATCAACGCAGCAAGGCAAAGATTGGAGAGTCTCCGTGAGGAGCTTGAAACTTGTCGTCGAGCGGCCATGCGCGCCCGGGACTTGCCCGAGGCGCAAGAGCTGATCGACCAAGTCGTCAGGGCAGGCTCAGCAGCTCTGGAGTACTACGCCGATCTGCCCCCAAATTTGGCGCGTCGCATTCTGCCCGACGATCGGGCCCGCCTTCTCCGCGATGACGTGCTTGACGCAGCCACCCAGTGTAACACCGTGGCCAGGCAGATTGTTGACCAACTGGAGAAGAAGAGAAAAGAAGCGTTGAGATGCCTCGAGAGGTTGAAAGGCACCGCAACGCCCCACCAGCTGAGCCGCTCGGTTGCAAGCGTGGCGGAACATTATGCGGCCCACATGGAGTGGTGGGGAAAGAAGACACTGCGCTTGGAGCGGATGCAATCCGTCTGCGCAGCTACTGCGGACTTGCCAAGCGCTACGCCCGCGATGCGCAAGGCTGAAGAGGCCGCACTAAGGCTACATACCGGCCATGCGCTCAATACGAAGTGCATGTATCTGCAAACCCGGATAGCTCTCGCGGAACTCTTGATTGACTCGCAAGCGAGCACGTTGGAACCAGACGCGCACGAAACCCTCATGGACGAGAACGGGCGGGTGCGTCTGCTCGGGACCTTCATCGAAGATGTTTTTCCAGCATTCGTCTCGACCGGCCATGCCGTTCTGAACAGCAACGGGGCACCGCTCGACGCCGAGCATCGCACCGTTCTGGAAGGTGTCATGGAGCGGCTTTCGGAATTCGCTTCAGGGGTGAGTTCCATGGTTGCCACGCTGAGGGAAGCCGGATCAGGAGCTGACCTTCCGTTGCAGTTGCTGGACCAGATCGTGGAAAGTGCGTGGCTTACGGCGAACGAAGTCATGCGGTTGCTGGCAGTGCAGCCAAAGTTGGCAGCCACAATTGAACCGCCGGCTTGGGCTGCGCTGCCGGAAAATACCGCCATGGTGGGCGAAAGCGGCAGAGCGCGCAGAAAGGGCAAAGGAAGGCGCGCAGCGGCCGCAGGCGAGGGGAGTTCGACGGCGCCCCCGCCCGAGCCGCAACTCGCCAGGCCCGATGCGGCCACGGCCCCGACCGGCAAGGTTATCGTGCTCTCGGACCTCGGTACAAAAAAACTCGCGACCGCGGAGGAGGCACGCGCGAGCGCGTCACCCTCTGCTACCGAGCACCTCCAGATGTGGCAGGCTCCGCCCTCCAGGAAAGCGCTGGCGGGATTACTCGAGCGACTGGACGAGCTGGTGCAATTCGATCTGCCGGCTCAGCAAAGTGCCATCTCGCAAGCGCGCCAGATGAAGCCCGAGGACGCCGACCACGTCTTGGATCTCGTCAGCAAGCGCTTGCAGACGCAGGCTGCCGAGATTGAGGCCTGTGTAGTCGCGCTGGAGGAGCCTCGCCGCCGGGGCCTGCTCACGCCGGTGCAAGTGCCCGAAGTGCACGAAAAAATATTTCGGCTCAAGGCGATGCGGTCCGAGGTGCAGGGCCAGGCAAACTCATTGAACGTGCGAAAGGCGGCAATCACCAGCGATTGCATGAAGACCTATGCGTTTCCGTCGCAAAGGTACCTTGAACAATTGCGGGCGACCGGGGAATTGGCGCCAATCGATCCACCGCGCGCCTTGCAGGGAGAGCCAGGGAGGCTGTTCGAGGTCAAGCTGCAGCCCAAGGCGCTGAGCAGTGGTGCGAGGCCAAGCCCGATGTGGGTGCACATCCATACCAAGCGGCCGGTACATGCCTGGCAATTGCCAATGCTGGGGGACCGTGACTTCGCCGCTTGCCACGTGAAGTCCGACGAACAGCGCGGCTATAATCGGCACTGGCAGAACGCTCGAGCCGCCGAGGGGCACGACAACGTCGTGATCCACCGCGGCAAGCTCACACCTGCGTTTTGCAAGTCACTGTTGAGCACCGCAGCTGGCGGCCAGGCGTTGTACCACCTTTCCGATGCTGGGCACGTGTCAGCGCAGATGGGGCGACTGGGAATCTAGTGAGCTTCTTGTCTTGCGGCAGCATGCCGTTCGATGGCAGCTTTCATGCCTCCAGGTCGGCTCGGCGGATTACCTGAGCCGCACCGGGCTCTTCAGGTTCCACCTCCCCAACGGATGGAGCTCGGAGGAGAGAACACGCACCAAATCCACGAGAGGCTCGTCGGCCGGAGAGCCGGATCGTTTTCGATCACGGGCAAGTAAGCTCTCACTATGAGGCCATTGGTGGCGCCGAAGATCGGCGCGGGCACGAAGCCAGCCGCTGAGCGCGGCAGCCGGAGAAACATGTGCGTGATCCCGAAGACGATACGGCCGGATGTCGTCGCGCTCGTTGCGAAAGGCCTGCATGTGCGCCGCCAACTGACAAGTATGCTTCGGATGGTTGGCATGCCAAAAGAAAACGATGCGCTCTGGTTTGACGAATCGACTTCGCAATGCACAATGAGCCCGCCTGTCCGTTTGCTTCACTTGGATAAGGCGACGAGAGCCCCAGCATCCCGGCCTCCAGGCCCCCAGAAGGTGCTGGGGCTTTTCGTTCTTCCGAGTGTCCCAGCCGGTGAGGGCGGAGCTGCTTCTCTGCTGATCCTGTGACGGCCACGACCGCGTCGGCGTGGCGGGAAGCTCGTTGTGCTTTGCTGGCATTTGCTGACTCGAGCGTGGAGCTCTGGCGACTATAACGGGGCCATATTGGCCTATCGGCGAGCGAAATGCCTCGCTTTCCTCCGACGACAAGTGCGACGAATTTGAAGACGGTACAGATCTCGGCGGACACTTTGATGGTCGGCGTGCGCTACCCGACCAACTCCCCGCTGGCCACTCAGATCAGGCATTATAGATGCCGCGGAACGCTACTTCCGAGCAGCGCGACAAGAGATGTCGCGCTTTCTCGCACCCTTTAGCCCCAGCCTCTCGTCTCTGACTTTCTGTACGGATTCGATTCGCTAGCGGTCCGATAGTCATCCAGATTCCCGCCCAGAAATAGTACCTCGCGCTCCTCGGTTGGGGTATCGCTCACCCATGCAAGGTTGGGTTCATCATTCTCAGTCCCGTCCTCAAGGATACTGACGGTCTCTTCGGCCGTCCAGGTGGTGACCCGTGGCACCGTGTAGGAGTGCAACTCGTTCGCGCTTTCCGCAATTGCTTTGGCGCCATACTCGTTGTCATCGTCCGGCGACAGGAGCAGTTGTGAGGCCTCCTCGGACAGTGATACAAAAGGCGAAGAACAAGTGTCCCCTCTCATGTGCGCTGCCGCTGCGCGACCCAGATCAAGTTGTTGGCCTCCCCAAATATTCCAGGGGGCGGCGTCATAACGCAAAGCCGCCATGGAACGCAGATGGTCCATCGCGCTTGGACGGTCCAGTACATGTGGCTTGCAATGGCTGGCGTGATTTTGAAAGCGCTGCAGCTCAACGTACGACGATGCCACCACCTCGTCGTAAACGCGGCCACTATCGACGCCGCCGGCTGATGGCCCAGTTGCTTTTGACCATCGTGCCGATTTTTGCGCCGCGAGTTCGATTTCTCTTCTGAGTTCCGCAACGGTTGCGCAGGTCAGCGTCGCGGCAAGCCGAGAGCGCGTCCTGATAAAGGATGCAGCTGCGCACCGTTCGTTCCCCTGAATAGCCTGCGCTCTCAAATTACCTTTCGTGTCAGTCCGGGACGATCCGGCCCCGGCCACCTCTGATGTTTGGAGGATTAGCTGAGGCTCTCCAAGCCGCTGCTCAAAGTCTGCTTGCCCCCCTTCTTCCTGTTGCGGCTCGACGTAATTCGTAAAAGCCGCAGACGGGCCGATATTGTCAAACGGGTTCATTCCATTTTCCCTTTGGCAGCCTTGTCGATATCAATCGGACAAGTTGATCCGATTTGAGCGAGTCGCGAGGGTCGGAAACCGAGACGTGCACAAACGGCTATAAAACGGAAGCGGATCTGGTTCTCGACGGGGCGGTATGTTGAGGGGATCCAGCTCCTTCTTCTGTTCCAGATTATGAGCCCATCAAGCCCAGCCTTGTCCGGATAGAGATGGTATCATGCTAGAGGGTTTAGCTGTCGATCAGCTGATGAGTTTCATTGCTTGAAGAATATCCAGCCCTTGCGACTGTGCCGACCGTCCATTGTTCATCGCAGAGCTGACTTTGGCGAGATGGCGCCATCGTCGCTAAATCCGGCAGTGCGAAAGGCCGGCAGACGCAGCCCGGCGGAGGCGCAACGATCCTGAGCTTAAGTTGCGTAAGGAAGGCTGCCGAGGCAGGCTTGCATCGATCGTGAATCGATGTCCCGAAAGTGCCGCTCGAGACGCGGGCTCTGGTCCGAATAGCCGATCTTGTCACAGCCGTCGGGCTCGTGACCGCTTGGGGTTGCGTGGGAAGCAGATTGTGCTCTGCAAGGAGTCCTGACGGAGCGCGAGGATTCGCGTGGGCACGCAGGGCATTGGTGGCGAACAAGACCAGCGCGGCGCAACTTCGAGCTAGGCATTCGCAACACACGGCGAATAGCTTAAGCTTCCAACGCTAAGGCGCTGCGACCGAGACGTTGAACTGCCAGCCGGACTTGGCACTACAGCCGAGCAAGCCTTGCGGTGTGGTCTGCAGCGCAGCCGTAACAAAGAGGAACCAGAGCGATCCCCATAATCGTCGTATCGGCCGTGAAGAAATCGCTTATTCACAAATCGCGAGGGGACGCGGGGGTCGTCGGGAAACCCGCGCGGTTCCAACCATTGCAACGCACAGTGTGCCATGATCAACAAACGAGGGTGCTTCGATTGCTTCGACAGCTGCATCGATAGCTTCGATGGCTGGGCGAGAGCTCGAGCATAAACGGCTCCGCTGACTCCGATTGACTTAAGGCGAGGTCCTGCCGAGATATCCGAACGTATCCATTCCGTAGATAGACCCAATCAAGAAAATCAATTTTACCACTTGCGGTGCGGTCATATAGACGTGATGGACGGGCTGGGGCTAGGGAAGCGACTCTAGAATGAAAAAATTCGTGGTTGTGACTGCGAGCGCCCTCGCGCTTGGAACGGCGGCGGTGCCGACCTTTGTTGCTGAGGTTGCCGCCCAACCGGTCGCCACCAAGGTGCAGGTAGCCGATACGTCATATCCTCAATGCGCGGATGACCCGTTGGATGGTATCTGCGACTTATTTTTCTGTTTGACCGATCCGTCGTGCGTGCAGCACTAACGACGGAAGACAACCAAGCATAGAACGAGGATAGAGGCACCGGCCACTCGCTGGACAGCGGCCGCGTCCTCCTCCTCCTCCGGCCATAGCCGATTTCCTGTTCTTGCCGGTGAATGATGCTAGCGCTACAGACCTCAATCGCCGTGGCTCCCATTGGTCGTTTCTGCTGGTGGATCGCCGCGTTCGAGGCCGGCTGGTTGCCTATCACTATGACTCAGTTCTAGGATATTAGGATATAATGACAGACTCGCAGCAACGATCGCTGAACGAGTCGGGGCCAACCTGCAAGACGCGCCCATAAGCCAGCAGAGGAATGAGTATGACTGCGGCGTCTTCGTGGTTGATGGCACCCGGGCACTGGTCAGTCGATTAGCGGCAGGTCCGCAGCCAGACCTGAACCTTAGGAACCTCGTCGTCGATCGGCGCGCACTGCAGAGCCGTCTGAGAGGCTGAACGCGGTCTTGACTCGCCGGCGACTCGGCGCGTCCCATATGAGGCTTCGCCTGGTCGAGCTGGCTGGATCTGCTCTTGGTGACGCGGCCAGCCGGTCTGTGAGGAGCACTGTGGACAGGAAAAGAAGTGCGCTGGATCGCGTCGCGCGTGCGAGCATCCCGAGCAACTCCGAAATTGGTCCGCCAAAGGCAAAGAGGCAGGCGGACGATGTAGGCGGACGTCACTACTCGGTGTTCCCGATTGAGCACACCGGGTGCCATACTTTCCAATATAGCCGCGAACTTCAGAACGCCCGAATACATTTATCTCGCCCTAAGCCTCCAAGGCTCGCCTGCCGGTAAAGATCAAAACTTACCGAGCACATGTGTGCGTCCGGCTCTGTTCAAAGGCCAAGCCAACTGCGATTTGATCAAAGCCGTTGCGTTCCTGTCTCTGAAGCTGTTCAAGTTTCGCCACCGGAGCTTTGGGATCGCGCGGATAAGGACAGGGTGCTTAACAACGATTAGGCAACGCGCACTGCTGAGGTCCACTTTGTCACCAAGGCCGGGACGAGATTTAACCGCGGCTAAAATCGTTGAGTTAAAACGTCCTGCCTAACGTTGCCTCGGCGCGCTTCAAGGTGGATCCCATAGCGCTCCGTCGAGTTCGCAATCGCCAAACAAGAATCGCAAAATTCGCAGCTGGCGTTTAGCCATCCCGCCACAAAACACGATCTCTCATGTGAGAAGGCGGACGACAACCTACCAGCCTTGGTGAGTTGATGACCGTGCTGGATCGATTGATTTGAAGCCAAGCAATGGTAAACGGAAAGTCTGGCGAGTCCCTCATCGAGCATCTTCATGCGATCGCATGGAATCATCGTGCGAAAGGGCTATGTCGGCTCTTTCAACCTAAGCAAAGCCAATTCCTCTATCCGCTAGATATGTCGAACGGCAGCACGTTATCACCGGTTTCCGAAATTTTGCATGCGTACTGGCGCTCCGACCGGTGGTTGCTTCTCGTCGTTGTCGCAGTAGTGCTGATCTCAAGCGCGACCAGCGTCGCAACGCCCTATGTATTTTCGTGTCTCATTGACCGTCTCCCGCGCGAGGAAGACATGTCGGTGCTTGCGTGGGGGGTCGCAGGCTATGCGGTCCTACTTGGGGTAGCCTCCGCATTGCAGCGCATGCTGCAGTATCTGTCCTTCATGACAGCCGAGAACCTGGGCTTCATCGCTGCAACGGGCTTCTTTGATCGCATCCTGAGGAAAACCGCAGCCTTTTTTCTTGAGCACAATCCCGTAGAAATACAGAATGCGGCCGCGCGCGGGCGCAGCGCCCTGACGGCTTTGGTCCAGCTTGGGATCGGGGTCTTCATCCCTGCTGCAACACAACTTCTACTTACGTTCGTTATTCTCGGCGCGCGCCTCAATATCCAGATCGCTGCAATCGTCGTCGTCTATGGGGCAGTCCTGATTACATTGACGTGGAGTTCCACGCGTCGGGCGTACGTGTTCCTGGAACTAGCCAGAGAAGCCGGACAGGACAATGCGCGTTTCGTTGGCAACGTCATGAGCTCCATGGACACCCTGCGCTATTTCGGCAGTCATTCCTGGATGAGCCAGCGCTTTACGATGACGGCGCGGGAGGTGCGTGATAACTGGCGCGCCTATGTGTTGCACCGCGTTGCCTACATCGCCGTGCTCGGCTCAGCCGTCGCGCTACAATTTGCGGTCACGTTTCTCCTTCTCATACCTGAATACCAGGTCGGGGCGGTCACTATCGGGGATATGGTGCTATTCAACACGCTTTTACTCCAGCTCAATATGCCATTCGAGATGGTTGCGCGTGCCATCTCTGACGCGGCGCGGTCGCGAGCCGACCTCATCCCTCTGGCTAGACTATGGGCCGCACCCGAAGAGCGGCGACCATCTCACGCTCAAGATTTCACGCCCTCCGGTGGCCAGCTCTCTTTCGAGGGCGTTGGTTACGCCTTCGACAACGGTCGTGGCGTTACGAACGTCTCGTTTGTGGCTGGGCGGGGTGGGATCACCTTCCTTGTCGGTGAATCGGGATCTGGAAAATCGACAATCTTTAGGCGCTCGTCTTGAAATCGATTGAACCGGACCGCGGTCGTATTCTGGTAGATGGAACCGATATAGCGGGCATCGAACGCGCGGATTGGTATGCCGCAGTTGCTGTCGTGCCGCAGGACGTGATGTTGCTCAATGAGTCGCTAGCCGACAACATCCTGCTAGGGCGGCCCCGCAACGAAGTGCGCCTTCGTGCTGCGTCGGAAAAAGCCGCTATTCTCCCCTTGATCGAGGCCTTGCCTGAAGGATTTGATACAGTCGTTGGAGAACGTGGTTTGAAGCTTTCCGGCGGAGAGCGCCAGCGTATTGCTATCGCCCGCGCGCTTTATGGCGAGCCGGCGATCCTTCTTCTTGACGAGGCCAGCTCCGCGCTCGACGAAGAAACCGAGCAGGACATTATGAACCATATCCGTACGCTAGCCAAAGATGTGACCGTGCTGGCGATCACTCACCGCAAGGGCGTCGTTTCTACAAGCGACGTCGTGTTCGACCTGACCGACTGCGGTTTGTCAGTGACATAGGCGAAGTGAATGATCGGCCCGGCGCGTTGACGCCGCACAGAAGGTGCATCGCCGGACGAGATGCCTTCGCTGTTCAAGGAGGTACCCACGTCATAGAGAGCATCCTCGGCATCTATGATGGAATCGGGGCCCTGTGCTCCGGTAGACGTGAAGTATTCCAGGGTGCCGATTGCCAATCTGCGACGCCAGGCGGCAGGGGCGGGCGTAAGTTGGCGATCGGCCGGCTTGCGGTCGGAACAGGCTCCTTCGTCCTGAATTCAGGCTGCACCAGACGGAATTCTGCGCATATGTGTCGCGATTGATGAGCTCGTCGACAAGGTAAGACATCGCCCCACTACCCATTACTTGCGTCCGGACGGCAACATCGGCCACGATGCCTTCGCGGGCATTGGCGAGATGGACATGGTCCTGCGCCGTCACCCGGATCGCAGGCGCCGCCCTTGCACGCATGCGCTTGACCACGAGGGTGGGTATGCAACTCAGGAAAAAGGGTGGACGCGATCTCGTCCGGAGAGCAGGCGGTGCTTAGGGGCGTGTCGAGCGCGTGCCGACGGCGTTTTTCGATCCCGGCAAGCAGCCGCCTTACTCATGGCGTCCGCTTTGCCGATCACAGGTGTTGTTCAACCATCGCCGGCCGAGATCCTTGAACTGCGGACGGCACGGTGTCGGCCTCACACCGACACGGATTTTCTAACGAAGCTCTGGCAAAACGGGATCGAGTTCTTCCTGCTCAAGCGTCTTGGCTCCATCTTCTGCCAGGTACGCTGCCAGCCGCGCGATACCGGACTCTGGTGAGCATCTGGCGGGTGCGGATTTTTTGGACGGCACTTGTCCCGAGCGCTCGGCAATTTCGACGCTCATCAGGTGGGGGCGGATCGGTCGGCCGATGGCGCGCTCGATGGTGTGGAATATCCAGGTCCCGTCGGGATCGATGTCCGGCCAATGAAAGATTGGCGTCTGTTCGGATACCGACCCTGCGATCATCCGCAGCGCCTGCTGGGTGGCGAGCGAGGGGTAACCGCCGACGTACATCGTCGTTCCCAGTCGACCGGGATCCGCCTCGGCGATGTGCCGGTTGAAGCTTGCGAAGTTTTCGATCGTCAGAATGTACGCCGGCGGCTCCCGAAAACGGACGCGATCTGCTTCCTTGGGAGTGATTCCGAGATAATGTGGAGAAATCCTGGAGAGATCGGCTCCCTCGAGGTTGATTTTTCCTGCGACCAGCAGCGGTGGCGCGAAGCGTTCCAGTCCAATTGCCCGCAGTGCCTCGCGAGGCCGCGCGCCGGGCGGAAACTCCAGGATACCGCTCAGGAGCCGCACGACCGCACCCTCGGTGCGTTCGAGCGTCTTGCTGTGACCCACCGTCCGTCGCGAGAAGGTCTTGTAGTCGACGTCGAGATGCTTGTTGTCCAGGATGGCCTGGGCGAGAACGAAGGCGTCGCGCAGCATCTCGACGTCGGACGAAGCGAATCCGTGCCACGTCTTCCCCCGTCCCCAGACCTCGGCGATTTGGGAAGCGCTGTTCTTCAGAGAGTCGCGCAGCGCCGATCCGGCGGCAAGCCTTGCCGCAGCGTCCTGTGCAATCCGCGACGCGGGGGTGCGGTCGAGATGTCGGTATAGGATCTCCGCCGAGGCCAGCCGCACGTGTGCGACCTGATCCCGCTTGACGCCTCGGCCCCAGCCAACGGACACCGCGCCGGTAGCTTCGGCTTCCCTGATCTGTTTGAGAAAGGCGTCCGCCGCGACGACCGAGGCGAAGGCGGCATAATCCGGGTGGGCGATCGGGCTCGCGGCGCCGGCCTCGAAGCGATCGAGCAGGTCATTCAAGAGGCCGTTCGCGTCCGTGAAACGCCGCGCCATGGCTACTCGGCGGCCAGACGGCTGGCGAGCTCATCTTCGGACATCAGGTCCGGATCGATGGCCATCAGCTCGCGCTTGGCCTTCTCTTTCAGTTGCACCACGGTGGCTCTGGACTGCTCGCCAATGCGGTCCACTTCCACGATCGTATCCATGTGCTCGAGCACGGCGACCCGCTTCTCGAACGGCGCCGCGATCACGAATTGGAGTCCGAGATTCTTATAGAAGCTCATCATCTGCCGCTGGTTCTTGCCATCCATTTTCGAGAAGGCCTCGTCGAACATAGCGAGAGCGAAGCCGGCGGGCTTGCCCGTACGACGCTCGGCGCTGCCGTAGACGCCGGCGAGCGAAGCGCCGATGGCGACGTAGATGGGGACCTGCTGTTCGGCGCCCGATCCGGTGCCGCGCCGCTGCTCCCAGCGGGTCGAGCGGCCGGTAGCGACATCCTCCATGTGGATCTCGAAGGTGTAGAAGTTGCGGTAGTCCTCAAACTGGGTGAAGTCCTTGTCGGGATCCTCTAGCAGCGCCTCGAGTGCAAGGATCGTATCCTTGTGCGGGAAGTCATCGGGCACATCGCCCCGGAACAGCATGTCGAGCGCCTCCGGAGAGGTCTTGGCGATCTCGATGATCTTCAGGATGGGCTGGAATTCCACCACTTGGGTGCGATGGAACGAATATCTCTCGTTGTGGAAGGGATGTGCGCAGAGGCTACGGTTCAACGACTTCAGTTCCCGCTCCATCTTGCCGATCCGGGCCGTGAGCGCGTTGATGAACTCGCCGCGGAGCAGCGTCGAGGCCTTTTCTGCCGCTTCTCGGGCCTGCCGTTCGTACTGGCGCAGCTCGTTGGACTCGATATCCGAGATGAGCTGCTCCATCCAGGGCTTCACCTCGCGTAGCGGCTCGCTTTCGGCGCCAACTTGCGAGCTCATCCCGAACTGATCGAAGTAATCGTAAAGGAGCTCGCGGACCCGTCGCTCGATCCGGACGCGTTCGACGTCCGAGGCGTCGGCATCTTTAACCGCCTTGTCTGCGATGGCACGGTGTTTCTCAACAAAACCGCCTTTTGCTGCGGCATCGAGGCGCTCGCGGTAGACGAGCCTGCCTTTCGCGGCGGAGTAGAGCGGGAAGGTCTTGCGGTAGATCGACCGGGCGACCCGGAGGTTGAGCTCGGAGCCCGGCACGTTCTCCCCATCTCCGAGCCTCCTCTCGGCCGATCTGAGTTCGCCGTCATGCTCGCCAAATGCCTTCTGCTGGGTCTTTCTCTCGTCGAGCCTCTTGTCCTTCAGCTTCTGCTGCGCTCGCTTCTTGTCGCGAAGGCCGCCATCGCCCGCGCCGTCGAGTGCATCGAGTCTGGCATGGGCTTCGCCGATCTCGGTCTGCGCGGCCGCGAAGGCCGCAGCGAAAGCCTTCAGGTCGTCACGCCCCTCACAGATGTTCTTCAGAGCGGCAAAGGCCTGCTCCGCGGCTTGGGCCTCCTTGCTCTTGTCGGCCAGGAGCCGATCCAGTTCCTCGGCCTGATCTTGCAGGGAGCGCAGGGCGTTCGCCTGGGCCGCCTTTCCGATCTTGTGCTGCGAGGCTTCGATCCAGCGATGCGTCCTGACGAGTCCATCGTCGTAGAGGCCGTCCTTCATGATGGCCCGGCCGGGCTTATTGAACTGATCGAGCGTGTCGGTGAGACGGACCGTGCCGTAGCGGCGCATGATGAACGCCATCGCGTCCGGATCCTGGCTCCGGAAGATGGAGGGGAAACTGCCCCGCTCCGGCTTGGCCCGGAACTGCTCGAGCTTGTTCAGGCTCACGAGGGATGCGTGGCGAAACTCGCGGCGGCCTTCCTTGAACATCGCCGTGGCGGCGCTGATGTCCACTCTGTCCACGAACACCGCCTCCCGGTCGCGGCCGAGGAGCGCCTCGGCGGCCCCCACCCATTCGGGTTCGGCGACTTCGATGATGTCACAGAGCACGCGCGGGGCCATTCCCTTCTGCCGGAGCCTTCGGCAGAGGAGTTCAGTGTCGTCGCCAAGATAGGCCCGCGCCCCTCCGGAGGCGTGCTGTCGGACCCGTTCGAGCACCTCGTCACGCCGGACTCGCAGCCCGGAAAGCTCCGCGATGATCGCCTGACGCGCTTCGTCGATCTTCGGCAGCCATTTCGTACCGCTGGTCGCGAAGGATTTCTCGGCCGCGGAGAGCTCGTCTGAGACGCCCGCTATGTCTGCCCCGACGGCGGCGGTTAGAAGACGCTCCAGCGCAGGGACGAAGTCTTCGAAAGAGTCCGCACACATCGCCCGGAGCGGATGCAGGCGACGGATGTTATCCAGGCGTGCCTTAAACTCGGCCGAGGCGCGGTGCGCCGCCTGCGCGGCCACATCAGCGCTCTGCTGCAGCGACTTTCTTCCGGTCTTGGCGTCGTGCTCGGCGATCGCCGCCGTCAGGCGTTCGATCTCGTGATCGATGGCCTTGACGTCCTCCTCGATGAATTCGAGTTCTTTTGCTGCGGCATCTCGGCGCGCCATCTCGGTACGCCTTTTGGTCTTAAAGTCCAGGTTGATCGCCCGCGCCGCGAGCCAGGCCGCGCGTTTGGAAATCCACTCCTCCCTGAACTTGGTCTCGAGCGCCTCTTCGAGTGCGGCGAGAACCCCCCGGAAGTGCCCTCAGAGCTTCGAGTCTGAGGCGCATTTTCCGGATCGTTTCGCTGATATTGCGGTAGGTCTGGATCGACTCGCGCAGCTCCTTGATCCCGATCGGACTGTCCTCGAGGATATAGTTCCGCACGAACTGCGTGGCCGTCTGGTTGTGATCGAGCGTCATCGCATTGACGATCGACTTTTGCAGGGCGCTTGCGTTCTGCTCGCCGAAGGGCGAATGCGGCAGGAGATGGCGCATGTACTCGCGGACGTAGTCGCCGGCCCGATCGCGGTGGTTGACGAAGTTGCCTTCGCCAACCGTCGCGACGATCCGGGCGCGCACGTCTTCCCACTGCGCCGGGAACTGCAACTTCCCTCGCTGTTCGATGAAGTCCTTGGAGCTTAGAACGGCGCCGACGGTGACGAACAGCGCCAGCACGGTTTCCCTGCTGTCTGACTTCCGCGCCTCGAGCGCCATGCCGATTGTGACCGGCGGCCGCGCGCCTTCCGTGTCTTCAAAACCGAGCGCGATGTAGGTGCGCGCCTCGTCGCGCCGGCGCTGGTCCTCGCCGAGCGTGCCGAGACAGTAGTCGACGACGCTGCGCTTCGAGCCACTACGCGACTTTCCGCTGTCGCCGGCGACCGCGTTCAGGCGTAGGAACCGCCGGCTGCCGCCGGTGAGCACGACTTGGGCCATGTCGAGGATCGTCGATTTGCCGGAACGGTTCTCGCCAAGCACGCCGACGTGCCCCGTCACGTCGATGTCCGCGACGTCGAACAGGTGCCAATTCACCATCGTAAGGTGGCGTAGCTCCATCATGCCTCGTCTCCCGCGGGCTGCGGAAAACGGGCCTCCTCGCTGCGCACGTAGCGCTCGAGCCGTTGCAGCGCGTCGCCGCCGCTGATCAGCTTGATCATCGGGCGGATCCTGACCTCGCAGTCCCGCTGCTCGTCGTCGAAGTCGCCGATCTCGACAAGGCTGCGCTGGGCAGCCTCGCGCAGAATGTCGCGGAAGCGGGCGGCCGAGATCGCGCCTCCGCCGCCGTGTTGCGCCATTTCGCGGTAGCGGTCGAACAAGTCATTCAAGGTGGCGACCACGACGGCCCGGTCTTCGACCGCTCCGACGTTCACCTCTTGCTGCCAGTACGCTGCCAGCACCAAAATGACGATGGTTTCGTCGAGCTTCATCCGGGGCAGCGGCACGTCCTCGTCCATGGCGACGATGCCGGCCCACTGCGACTCCGGATCGCGATGGATGCGGTATCCGCAACTATCGAAGAAGCCATCGACCACGTTGCGGAAGCGGCCGTCCATGATCATGTTGTAGACGGTTCCGGTTCTGGGATCTCCCGCGAACACGAACTGCCGCCGCAGCAGGAAGTGCAGCGCTTTGCGGAGGTCGGCCGCCTTTTCCGCACCGAAGGAGCGCTCGACGTGTTCGAACTCACTGAGCATGGAGCTCCTCCGCTTTCCGGAGCCTGCCGGATCGCCTGACTAGGAAGTTCGCGCAACGCAGCCATTCGCTGTCGTGTGGCGGCGTGTCTGGGCGCGGCTCCAGATCGAATCCGGCCGCGACCTGCGGCGGAACCTCGCCCGTCAGCGCATAGCGGCGGGCGCAATCGAAGGCGAGGAAGTCGTCTACGGTGTCGATTTCCATGAAGCGAGCTTCCTTGGTCGCGAATGGCGGCACCTGGCCCTCAAGGAATCGTCTGACATCCTCGGGCCGGGGCGCGATGCGAGCGATGTACTCGAGACGGAGCTTCTTCCTCAGCTCGTACAACGGGTCCGAGGGCGGGCCGGCGAGCTCCTTCGCCTCGACCGGGCGGCGCGGCTGCCTGGCTGGCGCCTGATGGTGCTCCGACCAGGGCGACCGCAGCGGCTCGATACTCCACTCGACGGTCGCCCTGTCGTGCCTGCCGTCTCGCAGCAGAGCGTCCAGCCGCCGCACCAGGTCGCCGGCCCGGCCGACGAGTCCTTGCCCGCCGCGCTCGGCGTACTTGATGGTGTTGCGGACCCGGGCTTCGAGCTGCCTGCGGAAGGCCTCGATCCGTTCGAACATCTCGCCGATCTGTTCGAAGATGTTTTCGATTGCGAGCAGATCGTCGGCCGCCGCCATTCGACCGTCCTCGACGTCGGCGGCCATGCTGGAAGCGGTGTACTCCTCGGCGAGGACCTGCATGGTGTCCGGGGTGTAGGAGATTCGCCGTGCGAGATCGACGATGGCATCGCGGAAGCGGTACGGATGGTTGACGGTGAGGATGGACTCGAAATCCTTCAGCAGGAGCTGGTCGACGAACTCCTCGAAGAAGGCTTCCAGCCGGGTAGCCACTGTCTTCGATTCCATGACGGTCCGTCGGATCCGCTTCAGGTCGGCCAGAATGGCTCGCAGACTCTTGGTAAACTGGTCGGCCTGGTTGCGTGCTTCGCGGACGGCGAGCGCGGCTTCGCGCTGCTTGCGGTCGGTGATCTCGGGCCTCAGCTTTTCGACGGCTTCGAGATTGAGGCGGATCTGCACGATCAAGCCGCCGAACCGCTGCGAGAGATCCTTATTGAGGCTCGCGAGCCGCTGGATCACGAGCAGCGGTCCCATTGCCATGTCGACCGTGACACGGAGCCCGTATTCCTCCTCCTCAAGCCAACCCCAGGCGAGCAGCCGCGCGTAGAGTTGCCGCGCCAGACCGAGCGCCTTGTCGCCCTTCTCGGACGCGAGCGCGACGTCGGCCTTCCGGATACGGCGGCGACCTGCCGAGATCATTTCCGGCAGGGTGCCGAAGTCATCGCCTTCGCTCCAGAGGGCCGGGTTGGCGCGCATGACGTCGTAGATGGCGTGGACGACCTGCTGCGGAGTTGGGAACGACGGCGCGCCTGAAAAGAAGCGTTCAAGGAGGTCGAGCAGACAGGCCGCGTACAGGTGCTTGTGATCGCGCCAAAAAAGCCTCATCATGCAAATGACGGAACAAGGACAATCGCTACCACTCCTGAATCGGCGCCATCCAGAGAAGGGGCGCGCTGCCCTGCCCCTAACTTCATGATCTATTGGGGAAATACTTCAGTCGAGATGCATCGCGAGGACTCGCAACCAGAAGGGTTTGTTCGCTGTATGTTCCTTTATAGCTTGCCGAAGGGAAGCTGTCGAGCCTCAGGGCTCCGTGCCGGCACTTTGAGGGAGGGATGGGTCTTCGGAGAAGGCCTTTCTAAGAACTTCGGCAAGCTATGTTGAGACAAAGCCCCGCTATTCGGCCGAAGTAGGCGCGGAGATCTTAGGGAAGAACTATTGAGGACGGAAGCCTCCGGGCTGACGGACGAGCAGGGCTCCGTTGAGTATCCAAGCCGGGCGTGGTGCTAAGGTAGTCGCGATCTGTAGTTTGTGCCCTGCTAACCGCTGAAGTGTGCAACGGCCAATCTTTCAGTGTGCGTGTTCTTCGATACCCAGCACCCATAATAGAGTGTTCAAGGGAGAGTCGGAATCGCGCTCGCGATGTCCGATCCCACGTTTTTTCCTGGCCCTCCACGCCGCGCTTCTGCCGCCTCTATCTCGTTTGCCGACGGAGGGCTCGAGGATTGAGCCCAACGTTCGATGCCCCGAGCAATGAGACCCTTCACGCTCACTTGCCGTTCTGATTTTGGCCCCTGCTAAGTAATATCAAGCAGCGGATAAGTTATTGATTTTTATTGTGTATTATATAAACCTTGCGCGTTGTCAGAAATTGGCTTATGTTTCTGACAACGGAGGGAAGCCATGCAAACCGTCGCCGAGCGTATTTTGAGTTACGCCCAAGCACTTCCAGAAGGCACTTTGATCGGTGCTAAGGAAGTTTTGCATTTGGGAAGCCGTGCTGCGGTCGATCAAGCTTTGAAGCGTCTCGCCAAACGCAACGAGTTGATGCGTCTTGCCCATGGGCTCTACGCTCTGCCAGTGAAAACACGTTTTGGCATACGCGCGCCGGCTGCCGAAAAGGTCATCGAAGCGCTGGCTTCCACGCACGCGGAAACGATCGTTCCACACGGAGCCGCGGCCGCGAATAAACTTGGTCTCACTACGCAAGTGCCGACGAAGCTCGTCTATTTGACCTCCGGTCCTGATCGTCAGTTTCGTCTCGGAGCACAGACGGTTGAGATGCGGCATGCACCGCACTGGATGCTTCTGCCGACAGACTCGATTGCTGGACAGGCAATCCGGGCTCTTGCCTGGCTCGGCGAGCGAGAGGCGGGCGAGGCTCTTAAGGTATTGAAGCGCAAGCTGCCCGACGACACTTTGCAGGATCTCGTCGCGCTGCGTCGCGCGATGCCTCCGTGGATGTCGAAATCCGTCAGCCAATCCCTTCTAAATCATGGCTGAACTTTACCTGACGCTCTCTCGTGACGAGAGGCTTGAGGCACTTGGCGTCGCCGCCACCGCCTCAGGCCGCCCGGTCCATCTTTTGGAGAAGGACATCTGGGCCGTTTGGGCCCTGCAAGGACTCTTTGACTCTGAATTGGGTGAGCATCTTGTCTTTAAGGGAGGTACGTCCCTCTCTAAAGGTTACGACGTCATCGAACGGTTCTCGGAGGATATCGATCTCACTTACGATATCCGCCGGATCATTCCTGAGCTTGCCACGGGCGACCCACCCATACCCGCTTCGCGAAGCCAGGCCGACAAGTGGACAAAGCTTGCGCGCGAGCGGCTCACCGACTGGGTCAAAGACAAGACCCTTCCTGTCCTACAGAAACACGCAGCAGCTACAGGAGTCGACGTCACGTTCCGTGTTGAGAACGATGTCACCTATGTCGAGTATGAAAAGCTGATCCAGGGCTCGGACTATGTTCCGCCCTGGATCAAGCTTGAATTCGTTGCGCGCTCGACCGGTCAGCCGTCCGAGACGAGAGAGATCACCTGCGATGCGGCGAAATCCCTGCCCGAACTCGAGTTTCCTGTAGCGACCCCAAAAATCATGCTTCCCAAGCGCACCGTTTGGGAGAAGGCAACGGCCGTCCACGTTCTTTGCGCTCAGGGTATCGCGGGCGATCGTGTGTCGCGCCATTGGTACGATCTCGTGAAGCTCGATGATAAGGGATTTGCGCAAGCTGCCTTCGATGACAAAGTGCTGGCGCAGGAAGTCGCCGATTGGAAGAGCAAGTTCTTCCGAAAGATCGCGACGGCAATGTCATCGACTATCACGCCGCGGTATCCGGCAAGCTTCAGTTAGTTCCCGACGAAAAGATGCGTAAGGACCTTGAGGCCGATTATCAAAAGACGATCGACGCTGGATTACTTCTCGGCGAACCTGAGCCGTTTGAGCAGCTCATGAAGCGCTGTGAAGCTCTGCAGCGGTGCGCAAATAGTAAGTAAGGCCGGTTGCTGGAACGGACGCTTCGAAAGATTTCCGACGTATAGAAGCTGTGCTGAGAATTGCCGAAGATGAGCCCCAGCACGCGCTGCTGCACGTTGGAAAAATAGCGCATTCGCCCCGCTATAGCGGGCTTTGCTTGTTTACGGCGCTGTTAATCTTGAGCGGTGCCGTCTCCGGCATCATGAGCATGGCAAGGAGCCCAGCCGCGCTAGCGAGAAGCATGTACCAGGCGGGCGCCAGCGCGCTCCCGGTAAGATAGATCAGCCAGGTGACGACTGGTTGAGCTGTGCCTCCGAAGATCGCTATCGCAAAAGCGTAGATGATCGCGAAGGCGCCACCACGAATGTTCTTGGGCAAACCTTCGGCCATGCTCACATAGAAGGCGCTGTACGGAATCGTTCCGATAAGTGTGAGCGCGCCGAGACCCCCGAGAAGTGCGAGGGCACTGCGGCTCTCTGAGATCCAGAAGAACACCGGATAGGTCATCAACAACGCAGCGATCTGCGGCCATATCATGATGTGCCGGCGGCCCGCGCGGTCTGCGAGCCCGCCGCCCAGCAGCGCGGCAGCAATTCCTAGCGTATTGCTAACGAGCGTCGTGCCAAAGGCGAGAGGCGCGGAAACTTGTAGGGTGTTCAGTGCATAGGTGGTCATATATCCCGTGACGTAGGTGATGATCGTGCAACTGGCCAGGACGACGAATCCCAAGCTCATAATACGGCGAGTGGCAGGCAATCTTCTTACAGGGTGAACGCCCGGAGCCGGCGCTTGGGGCCGGTGCAACGTTTCGGGCAAGCCGCTCCGCAGCCAAAATCCGAACGGCAGCGTAACGGCGCCGAGCAAGAGCGCGATCCGCCATCCGTACGCGTTGAGTGCCTCGCTTGTCATGGTCAGGGAAAGTATTTCTCCAACAAGCGCCCCGGCCGTTGCAGCGATCTGTTGGCTGGCAGGCTGAAACGAGACAGCAAGACCGCGCCCCTCGACCGGCGCCGCTTCCAGCAAATAGGCAGTTGTCGGACCAACCTCACCGCCGAGCGCGAAGCCTTGCACCAAACGCGCGACAATGACCAGGAGCGGAGCAGCAGCTCCTATTGTTTCGTATGAGGGGGTGAGCGCTAACACAAGGATCGCGGCGCTCATCAGGACAAAGCTGGCGGTCATCGCGGGCCGGCGTCCGGCCCGATCCGAATACGAGCCGAGCACGATGGCCCCGATCGGCCTGGTCACAAAACCCGCGCCGAAGGTTGCGAGCGACAGCATGAGGCTGGCGAACGGGTCGCTTGCCGGGAAGAACGCCTGACCGATCTGGATGGCGAAAAAGCTGTAGGTCCCGAAGTCGTAGAATTCGAGAATATTGCCGATCGTTGCACCCAACACGGCGCGGCGGGTCAAGGGTTCGTCTGCCGGAACGAGGACCGGCTCCGGTTTCCGCCGAGTAGATTGCTTGCCCATCCTCGATCCGTCCGAGGCACGATCACCGGCCTGATCACTTCGAAGCGAGGTCGAGCGCATTGCACTTCATTTGCTCTGCACGTCATCTAGCTTGATGTGGGCTGGACCCGCGTCCCCGTGCTCTACATTCCTGACGCATGCCAGGACGAAGCTCACGAGTGCAATAAGAATGCCTGCTTCTTGCGGCCCGTTCAAAGCTTGAGCTGATCGCGGCAATCGCCGGCAAGATGAATAGGCGCGCTGCAATTGTTGGGCGCGGCACTCGTTGTGCTTCTGTGCATGGCGAGTTTACGACAATTTGGTGGGCACCGAACAGAAGGCGCCTGTTTTCACACAGATGACCGCGCATGCACGCAGGGTTCAGCCGGCGCGCGTATGCGCAAAGGATCAGGCAATTGGCCCGGCTTTTGTTCCACTGCTTACCAATTGTGTGCGGCCACCTACTTTGTCGGGATTGTCGCTGCAATGCAACGCCTGCTGTCGCTGATGCCGCCGCATATGCTGATTTGGCGTTCAAACAGTTTAGAATGTGCTCAAACTGCTCATTGACGAGCAAGAGAACCTTGAGGGCGCTGCGCAGATCGCCATTACACGCGGTGACGACCTCGTCTATGCGCCAGCTCACCGAGTATGCTGTCTCGGCCTCGGGTCACGATTACTCGCGCAAGACATAAGGTTCTCCTCGCCGGGGCACTCGCTGAAGCGGTTCGGCGGTCAGCCGCCGTCGCTATCGCTGCCGCGTCAGGTGCGGCTCAAAGGCCGGTGCCGCCGGAGCGCCACTCTCCCCGAGGCTTTGGAAATACTTCTATTCCCAAGCCCTGCGCGCCTTTTGTTCTATAAAGCATTGTATCGCCGCTGCCGCAGCAGCAGCTTAGGGGCGTCGCCCCTCAGCGCGGCGCAAGGACAGGCCTTCGGTTTTGGCTCCCCCCACGGTCCGCGGTGCCCCAAAAAAGTTGTTCCAACTTCCTTCAGCCCTTACGCCTTGCACACCTCGCTACGCGCTGCGAGGCAGGGGTTATGGCGGCTTTTTTGCTGCGCACAAACTCAGCTTAAGGAGAAAAACAACAGAACCAAGACCTCCGCCGCAGCCCGTCGTGATGGTGCCGCGCGGCAAACTTAAGAAGTCGCCCAAGAATGCTTGTAAGATGCCAAATTCGAAAGGCTGAAGTCGAAGCTCTCGCCGCCAGTATCGCATCCTCGGCATGCTGCAATTTCCTGTCGTCGAACCCGAACCCAAGGACAAACCGACCGGCCACTTTCTGGTCAATGCGGTTGAGGGACGCTGTCTCGCTCAGTTGCTTCGGGCCAAGCGCAAGGAGATCAAGAAGGACGAGCAAGCCGCATTTTCGATCCCAACAGCAGATGAGTCTTTGCGACCATCTGGCACGACGGATAAGCACGCCTCGAGTACGCCAGCATTGATGGCGGCGATCGATGACATTTTGGAATGTTGCCGAACACTGACTTGCCAAGCACCACCCCGCACGCCCCGCAATCGAGAATAGCCGATACACGATCGCGTATATCTGTTTCATATACGCTTACGCGTATATCACTACGATATACGGATTCGCGTATATTGACGATATATACGGATTCGCGTATATTGAACGCGGAGATTCACATGACGCAGCATATTGCTCGTACGGAAAAGCAACTCGGCGCCATTCTACGGCGAGCCCGCCGACAGGCCGGACTTACTCAGTCAGGCTTAGGAAAGCAGATCCATCTGCGTCAAGGCACCATATCCCGACTGGAAGCGGGCGAGCCTGCCATTCAGCTCCGCACACTCATGGAGGCGCTGGCCGCGCTCAATCTTGAACTGGTGGTCCGTACCCGCAGCAAGGCCACCTCGACTGACATCGAGGACATTTTCTGATGGGCCGGCCTCCAGCAAACGCGCCCCTGAATGTGTTCGTCAACGCACGCCTGGCAGGCATGCTCCGGCGCGAGTCCAGCGGTGCGATCGATTTTCGTTACACTCCGCAATGGCTCTCCTGGGAATCGACCTTCCCAATCTCGCTATCGCTGCCCTTGCGCGAAGACCGCTATATCGGCGCACCTGTCATCGCCGTGTTTGACAACCTGTTGCCCGATAGCGAACAGATACGCAAACGAGTCGCGGAGCGGGTGGGGGCAAAAGGTACTGACGCCTACAGCATGCTCTCTGCACTCGGGCATGATTGCGTTGGTGCACTCCAGTTTCTTCCACAGCGTGTCGATCCTGGACCTGCCGGTACGATCGAAGGGAAGGCTGTCACCGACCGCGATGTCGCCGCCATCATCAAGAACCTTGCGAGCGCTCCACTTGGGATGGGGGAAGACGACGATTTCCGGATTTCCATCGCTGGTGCCCAGGAGAAGACCGCCCTGCTGCGGCGAGATGGCAAATGGTACAAGCCGACTGGTACCACGGCGACGACGCACATTCTCAAACCGCAAATCGGTCGTTTGCCGAACGGGACCGATCTCTCGAACAGCGTCGAGAACGAATATTTCTGCCTTAAGCTGCTGGCCGCGCTTGGCGTGCCAACGGCGAACGTCGAGATCGCCGATTTTGGTGGTCGCCGCACGTTGATTGTCGAGCGCTTCGATAGGCGCTGGACCAATGATAAAAGGTTGCTGCGCCTTCCTCAGGAAGATTGCTGCCAGGCTCTATCCGTACCCACCACCCGGAAATATCAATCGGATGGCGGCCCCGGCATGAAAGACATCCTGCAACTGCTCAAGGGTAGCGATGAACCGACCGAAGACATCGCGACATTTTTGCGGGCCAGCATCGTGTTCTGGCTCATCGGCGCAACCGACGGACACGCCAAGAATTTTAGCCTATTCCTGAGCCCCGGCGGGCGCTTCCGACTCACGCCGCTTTATGATGTCTTGAGCGCGCAACCAAGCCTCGACGCCGGACAAATTCAGCGCAAAGCTTTTAAACTTGCAATGTGGGTCGGCAAAAATCGCCACTATGGAATGACTGATATTTTGCCGCGTCATTTCCTACAGACCGCCGAAATCTCCGGCGTTGGGCCGGCCGTAGTCCACGCAATCTTTGAGGATCTCGTCGAAAACTTCGAGGCAGCCTTTGCGAAAGTGATAAAGGGCCTCCCCAAGGGCTTTCCCAAAGAATTGGCAGACTCGATAAGAGTGGCCGCTATTCGCCGCATCGGTCTTATAAACGACCGTTGACACTTTCAGCCTAAGGGGCTGCGTGCGAGCGGGCCAGCGCTGGCGGTACCAACACCGGCACCGGCAGGATGAGGATCGTCGGCGTCGGTATCAATGTCGACAGCGCGATCATCGCGCCCATGATCGCCGTCGGCGGCGCCGGCGCCAGAATTGCCGGAACGCGATGATCGGCGCGCCGATGATGATCATGGTCACCAGCAACGCCAGCCCCGCGCGCTCCAGGGTGTTCCCGCTACGATGGCCCGATCGCTCCAGAGGAGCTCGATTCGGGCCGCACTTGAGATATTCAACGAACGGGCTGAGTCTCGCTATTACGGGCTCGGTTTCCGAACATCCAGGCCGCCTTGCAAGCTGAATCGGCGACATCTCCGATCACATCGCAGACCAGCTTAAGGCCGCGAACAGGCTGAGAGCAAACGGCGTAAGCGTTGAATAGGTAGCTGCGATGCAGCAGGCTATACTTCCTCAATCTGTAAACATCGCCGAGCTTGACGTTAAGTTCCTCGAACGTTCGTCGCTGTTTGTCCGTCAATTCCATGTCCACAACCTCCGCTGTCCAACCTTCGGGGACAGCGGTGAGCACTAATGTCGAAGCCTGGCTCGGTTTGGCGAATGCGATCCAGATTCGCTGCTCTGGCCCGTCCGCCGAGACATTGTCTGCCGTCACGGCGACAACAGTAAAGGAGTTGCCAAAGGACTCTGCCATGCTCGTACAAGACAATGGCGGACGGCTTTGTTCTATTGGAAGCGCCGGTCGCGTTGGGAGCAGCAGCACTGAACCGAATCCAGTACGTCGCGCATCTCGGCAAGGGCTTTTTCGAGCGAGATGCCTGGCTATCGAGGCAGGCGAGATCGAAGGCGCGCTCACGCGCATGTGAGCGCCGTCGGCCGTCTTGCTTTCGTCATCAGCATACAGAATGTGTGAGACCCTGGAGGGCAGCCGCTAGTGATCGAGGGGACCGGCGGGCTCATGGAGCCGCTCAATTGCGGTTCGCTTTACATTGATGTCTTGGAGAGATGGCGACTTCCTGTCGTGCTCTGGGCGAGCACAACTTGGGAGCGATCAATCGTTCACTGCTGTCCATAGACGCGCTCCGACGACGCCAGATCGACATTCTATGGCTTTCGTTGTCGAAACTAGGCCCGTCTTATTCGTCAGAGGCGCCTGAGAGGCTGGCGAGCGTGGTGTAAAGCGCTGATGCGGCGTAGGATTCGGTTGCAAAGCCAACCCCATCACCTTCAGCCGCGAACACCACGCCCGCCATGAC